>CAZYHH010000258.1:0-4764 GCA_964647295.1 uncultured Pseudomonadales bacterium | reverse complement strand
GGCGGCAAAGAATGCTAATGATGCATTGTCGATGATCGCCACCGTCGAAAACGCGACAAATGATGTCACCGACATGCTTCAGCGTATTAGGGAACTCGCCGTCCAGGCAGTAAACGATACCAACGGAGCGGGCGATCGAGCGTATCTTCAGTCGGAAGTGACATCACTGCTAGCTGAAATAGATCGTGTCGCAACTCAAACTGTTTATAACAAGATGGTCCTGTTAGATGGTAACCGACGGGGTGAGATACAAGTAGGGACAGAGGCTAATCAAAGCGTTAGTTTTTCTATTGAGTCGATCCAAACCAAGGATATAGGAACAGAAAGTGCGGCTTCAACTGTTGTGGATGCTGAGATCGCGACCACCGAAACAGTAGTCATCAGCTATGGTGGAACCGACCACGACTTTGTAGTGACTGGCGCAACCAATGAGGAACTACTTGCTAGCATTCGGGCGGGCGTAGCAACGGCAAATTTAGATCTCACCGTCACTGAAGGCTCTGCCGATGGGAAATTCGATTTCACGACTGATAATTTAGTCGCAACACCTATCGATATAAAAGTCGGTAGTGATGCTGCTTCAGCATCAGATACTGGAACAGACACTGCAGGGGGCGGTACGATGTTGAACTCGATCAATATCGAGACATCTGTAGGCGCATCAGCAGCTTTAACCGTCATCACTGCTGCTATCGAACAGGTGGCCGGTGATCGAGCAAAATACGGCGCTCTACAAAACCGATTGGAGTACACCGTCTCAAACTTGATGAATGTTGCAGAATGGACAAACGCGGCAAGATCGCGAATAGAAGATGCCGACTTTGCCGCGGAGAGCGCTCGACTGGCTAAAGCACAGATTCTACAACAGACCGGCACAGCCATGTTAGCGCAGGCTAACGCGTCCTCGCAGCTGGCATTACAGTTGATCAAGTAAATTAGGGTCTGAGTTACTGATGATCAACATATACCGCCCTAACATGCAGGATCTGTTAGGGCTCTTTCTCTGGCCAGGGGTTCACGACCCCTTTAGCAGAGATAGCTGAAGAACCCCTGGCCCGGGGCTATGAGAAAGAAGTAAAACAGAATTTTAAGATAGGAGCAGTAAAAGAAAAAGGCGATTTCAATGCAATCCTGGGTCGGGAAAGTCAACGAAATCGCCATTTTTCAATTGAAACAAACACAAAAAACTAAACCCCCAAGGGCTAAAAGGAATCAGACAAATAGAACTTTTGTCTAAAGTTATTCTGAATAAGCCCGATTAAGCTCTTGATCGCGGCAATGAATTGCCTGCAAAGAGGCAACAAAATGCCCAATTTGCCAGCTTGATGCCGCTTTCACGATACGAGCGCTAAGTGAAAGGGCTCCTCACCGAGCCCAACACTTATCTCACAGATGTTTATAGCTAAAGGGGTTTAGTTATGGGAATGGTACTAAATACCAACACGGCTGCGCTTCAGGCGCAGAGATCTCTCGAAGTATCGAGGATCGAAATGGAAAAGGCCATGGAACGCCTGGCAACGGGTAAGAAGATAAACAGTGCCGCGGACGACGCGGCAGGTTTAGCGATGGTGCAACGCATGAACACACAAATTGCGGGTCTGAAAATGGCGACCAAGAACGCCAACGACGGCATCGCCCTGGTGAAGACGGTCGAGACTGCGCTCACAGAGGTCTCTGGCATGCTTCAGCGGATGCGCGTTCTGAGCGTCCAAGCCGCCAACGATACAAACACGGCCTCGGAACGAGGGTTTGCCAAACAAGAGATCAACACGCTTCAGGCAGAAATCTCAAGAGTATCAGCTAATACCAGATATAACGGTGCTCTCGTCCTTAATGGAACCTTTTCCGCTAAATCACTGCAACTTGGCACAATGGCAGGCGAAGAACTGATTTTCTCTATCGACACGGTCGAGTCCGAGCTGCTTGGAGCCTATGTCATCAGTTCTTCTACGACTCCCGCAATACACGCCGACAGTTACGTCGCAACAACCAACCCAACGACCGTCAATCAGAATATAGGCGTTGTCGCAAAAGACGTCACCAAGTCGATCGACGTACAGGCCGACTGGTCAGCCAAGACCACCGCGACGAAGATCTCTGCACTGGCAGGAAGCACCGGTGTCACGGCGAGCGCACGAACCAACGCGCACTTATACACGGCCGCGACCACTAACCAGGCTTTTACCGTCAAGATAAACGGAACGGCCACGGGATCTTTTACCATCACCAAAAACGACGTTTCGACAGCCGTTTCAGCGATCAATGCTATCGCCAGCACCACAGGGGTCAGCGCCAAAGCGATCATTCACACCGATGGCAGCAATAACACAACACACCGGGTGTTGCTGACCGATTCTGATGGCGACGATCTTGCCATAGAAAATTTATCAAGCCTCGTCGATGTAATGTTGATCGACGCCGTATCCTTTGATGGAGAGACTGCGGCCGGGGCCGCGGTCGCTTTGAAGAACAACACTGTTACAAACGATACAGCCCACGTCGTCGGCACCATTAGAACAACCTCCAATGAGCGGTTTACCATCACTCAAACGGCCGATGGCGCCACCGGCGCCTCCGAATATTTCCCAGCGACCACAGCAGCGACGCTAAAGACCATATCGGATGTCGATGTGACCAGTGCGATCAAGGCCGCCAATTCACTCGCCTACATAGACGGCGCACTCGAACACGTGTCCAACATCAGAAGTGGACTAGGTGCACTCAATAATCGCTTGGACTATACAGTATCCAACCTGATGAAGGTCACGCAATTTACCACTGCCGCCCGCTCAAGAATTGAAGACGCGGACTTTGCCGAGGAGACCTCGCGGCTCGCAAAAGCACAGGTATTGCAGCAAGCAGGCGCGGCAATGTTATCACAGGCGAACGCTTCCACCGACGTTGTCCTTCAACTTCTAAGAAACTAAGTCATTGATATTTAATGAAAATACTCAAATTAACATGCCAGATAGCTCGCCCTATGATGCTAATCTGCCAAAGATAACGCATAACGCGTGAATAACACGTAACGACGTATAGGAGATACTGATATGGCTTCCGAATCGATCACAACCACAACGCTGAGCCCTCAGCAGATGGCTGTGCCAAACGCCGAGTCACAAAAACCGGTCAACCCGGTTACCAAGGTGGTTAACTCTAAGCCCGTTGAAAAGGTAGAGGCAAAACAAGAACCCATCAAAATCGATAGACAGCCGGTCGGCTCCGCCGAGGAAATTAGCAAGGCGATCGAGCAGGTTCAGGTGATGATGGATCTACGTAACCGCTCAGTCTCTGTCAGCCAGGACTCCGAAAGCGGTAAAGACGTCATCAAGGTAAGAAATGAACAAACTGGTGAGGTCATTCGTCAAATGCCAACAGAAGAAATGCTGGCGTTTATGCGTAACTTGACCAGGATGTTGGGGGCTTTTTTCGATAAATCTTCGTAAAATCGTTAAAAGCGGAATGATTTGTGCTTGTATAACGAGGCACAGATGTGTAAAAAACTGCCAATCCTTAGGGTTGGGAGCAAAATAGGGAATGAAAATGTATAGAAAATCAGCCCTGGAGCAGTATAGCTCTATAGATATCGAGACCAAAACGGCCACGTATTCGCCTGAGCAGCTAATATCGCTCCTATTTGATAAAGGCTGCCTGCTGATCAGACAGTCGGTTGAAGCTCTCAAAACAAAGGATCAAGACATCTTCAACGACAGTACAACCCACGCAATGCAGATTATCTTGTCATTGCGCGGCGTACTGAATATGGAAGAAGGTGGCGATCTCGCCAAGAGCCTTTATGAATCCTACACCGCCATTGCGGCAAGCCTGTTCAAGGCTAAGGCCGATGAGGACATCGAATCGCTGAACACGCTTTACGAAGCCTTATCAGAGCTTCGAGACGCCTGGAAGATCGTTTCTAGCCAATAAATTTTAGGTTCCATCGGAGACTATCAAGAAAGGTAACTGAGTCGTTCCAAATACCCTACAGCTCACGTACCCTTGATAGGTATAGCCCGCACATCGAAACATTCCCGACATCTGGTGTGGGCTTTTCTCCGAGGTCCAATAGTTTTGAATTAATATATTCGGAAACACGTTCGTATTCACAGATGGGTTGATGCACTCCTTCTCCATAATAGAAACTAATTCTCCGTTCAAGGGCAGCCGCCATCGCCGCGAGGATTTCTCAGAAATCTCCTCGACGTAGCCATAGGCATCGTCCAAAGAAGCAGCCACTGCCTTGCCAACACATTGCTCACGATTCAATTTTTGCCCGACGCTGCACCGAGACCAGTAGAGCTTTGTCAATGGGTCATAAGCCACGCCCCCCTCTCTGATTTCAAAGCGGCCCAGATCTCCTTCTTCAAAATAGTCAGCACACTGCTGAGTCACCCTGTCTCCGTAACAACCAGCAAGCAGACTGATGAAAAGACATATCGGCAAGCAAAGGTATTTTAAACGGCAATGCTTGTCGTTTTCGTACACGAAATTGAGATGTGGATTCACTTATCACCCACCTTCACTACTAACAGTTGATTTCGAGAATGTATCCGATAAACCACAATTTGCTATAATTGTCCAAACAGTCATCAAGACTACACAAAACTGACCGATAATGTTTACTAGCGGCTCTGTTTTCGGTATTCAGGCATGGTTCTTGCTTTAACCAGTAGTTACCACCGAATCGTATTATCGAGTCTCTTAACGCGGAGAAAAGATGGATATAGCAACTTTAATTGGGTTTATCGTCGCCTGGGCGTTGAT
>CAZYHH010000257.1:0-4781 GCA_964647295.1 uncultured Pseudomonadales bacterium | reverse complement strand
GCACAGGTGTCTGCACAAGGGGTACATGATTTGATCGACAAGCCCACCCACACAGACGAATATATAGTGCATGGCGGACCACGCAGTCTGTTCACTCGCAAGTTAACTGCCGCACTTGATTTTTATGGAGCACGCTATCGTATCAAGCCGCGTGGCCCAAATGCTGACGACAACCTCCAGGCCAGAGCTAATACACACCAGATCCCAGTGATTCAAACACCAGAGGATTGGGTGCTAGCCGATACGACCCCCATCCTGCGGTTGCTTGATGGTCGGTTCCCCGGGCGTCGGCTCTTTCCGGCCGGACCGCTTGGCATGCTGGTTAGTGTGGTCGAAGAAGTGCTGGATGAATGGGTTGCGCGCGTGATGGTGCATTATCGGTGGCACAATCCTGAGAATGCTCGATACGTGCTTTCGCAAGGCGCGGGACGCGAACTCACCCTTGATGAGCTAAAAGAGCACCCCATATTCCATTGGGGACCGCGCGCATGCCGAGCCACCGGTACCGAGCACCCGGCCCAGCAACGCGCGGCGGAGCGAGAGTACCTGGACATACTTGACGCACTGGAAACACAGCTGGGTCACACACGTTACGCGCTTGGGGATCGCCCGTCAGCGGTCGACACCATAGTGCTCGGTGGCCTGCGCGCTCACACCAACGCCGATCCCATCCCCGATCTGAGTGGCTACACGCGGGTACTCGAGTGGGAGGCTGAGTGCGAAAACGGCTGGGACGGCAAAGGTGATCTAGCACCTTTTCCAGACAGCACACCTTTTGCGCAACACATGCTTGAACTGACTCGAGACCAATACACCAAATTCGTCAGCTCGAACGGCAAGGCGCTTGCGGCAGGTGACAAGGTTTTTCAGATCAAGACTTATGGTGAAGAAACCACCTACCTCGCTCGCGAGTATCCAGAACGCTCAAGACGTATTTTGCAAGCTCGTGCTTATGATCCGTTGAGCGAACAAGAGCGCGGCCAAGTTCTCGCGTGGCTAGAGACTGAGCGACTTACGGACATTCTCATTGAGAATTAAGGTGTAACGAGTAACAGGGATTACCCCGCCAAACCTGTCACAAGTTACGACACAGCATTACGTGATGTATCATCCAGTTAGAACTACCATGGAGGAAATATCGATGGCGCAGATAAACGGGATAGCGCACATTCAACTGACCGTCACCGACCTGAGTAAATCCATCCCGTTCTACCGGCGGCTGCTTACCGGGATGGGCCTGACTCTTGTTAATGATACGCCACACAGTCTGTACGGCGTCGGTGGAAGGACCGGCATCAGCGTATCGAGTACTGCCGATCAGGCTAGAGACAAAAGATTCGATCAGCGACAACCAGGACTGCACCACTTCTGCTTCCGAGCACGCAGCCGAGAGGATGTCGATGAGATACATGGCCTTGCGGTGGAGATCGGAGCGAAGATCGTCCATGCGCCCCAAGAGGATGGTTTCGCGCCTGGATACTATTCAGTGTTATTTGAGGATCCAGATGGTATCCGTATCGAGGCGAACCATGTGCCTGGACAAGGGTTACTCGCACCGGGCAGGGGCCAGGTAGGAACAGCGGAGACGACCTGGGAATAACCAATTCCGGCTATATCACTTGTTGATCACACTGAATTATTCAAGTCTTCTAAATAATGAAGCCTGATAAACACAAAGCAGCGCGAATTTATCCAGGCTGAATTGAGAGGCTGGCTAAACTAAATAACGTTATTTAACGAATTTCTGGGAGGGGCTCTCCCGATGCCTCTGCTTCGAGCAATCGTGCACCTCGCAAAACATTCTCCATGGCGTAGTTACCTTCGTGACACGCATACTCGTAAACCGACTCTTCACTGCTACGCCAAACATATTGGCCGCTCCATGGGGTAGTCCAAATAGCAGGGTCTTCTATAGTGAAGCGATACAGTAGGTCACCATTAGGCAGTATGGTGAAATGTTCTACGACATGTTTGCCTGAAGAGCCGCCACCGCGTGAACCTTCTTGAGCTATGAAGTTGGTTGTATCGACGACCAAAGTATCCTTTTCCCACCAACCGATTGAGTCTCCTAACCAAAACTGTATTTCGGGTGGCGGGTGTTCAATTGTTTCGTCATTTTTCTTCAGCCGCACAATACGCGCGTCATGAACCATTTCCAGCAAAATCACAATATGAGTGTCAGTCTGTTCGATTCGCTTATAATTGTTGTAAAGGGCTGGAAAGGTAGGAGCTACACCTGTAAATCCGATTAGACAGCGTTCGCGTAGTGGCAGGGATTCAGGACCGTCATAAGGCCCTGCTCCTTCTACGTCGACCCACCAGGCGGTACCGTCGTTGGGTCGGCCGATACTCGCCAACAAAGCCATCGCCGCCTGGCGTGCCTCTGGAGTCATTGGTGGAAGTCGGCCGTTCGTAGGTTCGATTAAGATTGACGTCGGTATTTTCCCATTGATGATATTTACGCCTGTCCCACGGTCCATCCAGAACAGGTTGTATGCGCCTACGTTGCCTGCACCAAACTCATTCCCCCCGGATTTTGTTTCTTCGAGCCCGACCACCTTGGCTCCTCCTTGTGGAGGCGCAGCCCGATTTGAAAGAGACTGGGCAGCCCCCTTTATTTGTAAACTGCGCTCTCGATCGGCAATCGCTTTTGCTTCTTCTGGCGTGAGAAACGCTTTGTTGCCCAAATGAGCTGGCCGCTCAAATGGTGTTAACGTGGCGGCGTCATAGGTGCCGGTTAAGTTGGGGTGGCCACTTGAGGTTCGTTGGATTGAACCTTCACCAGCCCATGATCCTGTTAGACAGGGAAAGCTGAGCAGGATGGCGGTTAGGAGATATCCATACCGGTTCATCTTCATACCTCGAGTTGCAGTAACCTGCTTTAGAATAACAAGCACAGCCCCCCCATGCACCCCGAAACCAGGACTTTATTTTCATAATGTCGATGAGACTTGAAACTCAGCAGACACGGAGATTTTAAGTTGATAGATTTGTTAATTTCGTTTTTATAGATGAGAATTCCAGGAATTGTCGTTGCTTGTGGTTACAACCATCATTCGAAGCCTGTAACCTAACAGATTTATAGGTCGTTCCAGCGCGGACAAATCCCAAAAAGTAAGGAACAATTGCCCCACATGGTGCTAACAAGTAACTTGTGGGGCTTGAGGTTACAATTTTTGTAACTAATAAACTTTAAATTAATGTAAGATCAAAAGGGCAAACGAAACTAAAGCTGACTGAGATAATCGGAGATTTGCAAATAAATTGAAATTCGATCTCAGGATCTTTAGGTATATTGAATGAATATTTAGGGGGGACTAGAAATGGAAGAATGATCGGATAACCAAAATCAGCCGAATGAAACTAGCGATAATCAAGATCAGAAATCCGAATCAAGTAATCTTGTTGAAGCTTCGTTTAAATTGATAGGTGACCTAAGGAAAGCCGAGTCGGAAGGATTTAACCTTTGGGCATTCCTTTTCTCTATCGGATATTTGTATTCACATTTATCTGTAGAAAACACAAAAAAAATAGCTTTAGCGGTATTAATTCCGACATTGGTGCTTAGCATCGCATTTTACTTTTTGCCTTATAGTCTCTTTGCTATAGGTGATACTCTACTGTTTATTTGGTTCGTTTATGTTTCCTATCTTGTAGGGACGAGATCGTCCATGCTTGTATCTGAAGGGTCAGAAGCGGATATTGGCAAAGGGGTTCTGGCTCAAGTCCTTTATGGCTTTGTATATTCGGTTATTTACTATTTGTAGATATTGATAGATCAGCGTTCCCGTTTTAATTTATTCATCCTAGCGGCTTGATAGATGGCACGGGAACTTACCTAAGTTTTATCGATTTGATCATGAGTAATCCTGATTGTCATCGAAAGAGGCTCTGCAAAACCATTCACACGGCCTTTATCTTCTATCTCGAAAAGCCAGTTACTAGCCCAGTTACAGGTTGAATAGGCGTCGGGCGTTTTCGCCTAGAACCAATCGCTGACGGGCTTCAGACATCGGCGCGATGGCGTCGTACACTTCTGACACTGCACTCATGTGTGAATCGACGTGAGGGTAGTCTGAACCCCACAGAAACTTGTCTTCACCGACCAGATCGCATTGTGCATCGATACTCGCCTCGCTCGGATCCATAACGAACCAGAAATTTTCCCGGATGTACTCGCTTGGCGGCCGACTTAAACAACTGGTCTCAGCAAAGCGGTCATATTTTTCATCCAGGCGATCCATGAGATAGCGAACGTATCCGGCCCCAGACTCTACAATCGCAACTTTAAGTTTGGGGTGTCGTTCGAACAAACCGTCACACACGAGGGCCGCGACCGTGGGAATCAACTGCATCGTGCCGCCGAGTCCGAAGGAAAACACAGTATCCGGACGTTCTTTGGTGATGTTCCACCATTGAGTATTAGACAGGTTGACGACACGGTTAAAGCGTACGATCAGATGAATACAGATGGGTAGGTCGGCATCAGTCAGCAGTTGCCAGATTGGGTCGAAATCCGGATGCGATGGGCGTTTCCCGCAGACCGGTTCTGGGGCCATAAACATCCCCTTGAAGCCCAGGTTAAGGCACCGTTTTAATTCAGTGTAAGCAAGGTGGACATCATAGAGCGGGATTTGGGCCAACGGTAATATTCGATCAAGGGCCGGGCTCGCGAAGTCCCACTGCCAGTTGTTGTAGGCGCGCGCATAAGCCATCGCAAGTTCCGGGTCGTGGTGCTTGTCCCACAATATGCCGGTTGTCGGAAAGCCCCGACCCATGTG
>CAZYHH010000256.1:0-4839 GCA_964647295.1 uncultured Pseudomonadales bacterium | reverse complement strand
TGGGAGGCCTTCGATCGTCTGGTCTTTTGTATTGAAACTGATCCAGATCGGCACGTGACGCGAATTAGCTTCTGACCAGGTCGATATCTGTTCAAAACAAACCCCCACCGGAGAACAATTCGAATTCATGTCAATCTGCTGCACATGCCCAACAATTAGCGAATAGCTATCCTGGTCAAAAAATACATCCAGTTCGAGCTTACGTATCCCCAAATCAAGCTGATCGGCTATAGGGATATGCGAGTAATCAAGCGAGTGGGCCGCGCCAAGATTCTGCTTGGTAAGCGCTGCCATAAATTTGTCATCCATCGCTAGTTTGTAACTGTTATGGCTACCAATAAATTGCAGCTGATTAATCGTTAACGCTTCGATACCACATCCGAACAAACCGATCGCAAGCAAAACCGATAAGAAAATTCGCACTAACTTAAATCTGAGTCGCCAATCCGATGCCCCTTCTCTTTCTTGGCTTTCAGATACTCTCGATTCCATTCGCCGGCACCAACCACATGTTTTTCAACAGTAATATCAGTTAACCCATGCTCCGCCAGATCACCCAGTTTCTTAGGATTATTTGTCAATAATCGAAAAGACTCGGTCCCAACAAAGTGTTTCAGCAAAATAGCCGCGTCGGTAAAGTCTCTCGAGTCATCAGGTAAGCCCAAAGAGCGATTAGCCTCGTAGGTATTTTCCCCTGCATCTTGAAGTAAATAAGTGGCAGCTTTAGCCCACAGTCCGATTCCCCTGCCTTCATGACCGGCCATATATATCAGGTAGCCACCTGCGGCATCCTCATGAATACGCTGCACGGCCGACGCTAACTGAGGGCCGCATTCGCATCGTTGGGACCCAAACACATCTCCTGTTAGACAATTACTGTGGACCCTGACTAAAGGGTTTTCTGTCGGTTGCCCCACGACCAACACACTGTTAACCGCCAGAGGTGAAACCAGATGAGAAAAGAGATGTTGACCACCTCTCTCTAGTAAATCTGATGCGAGCGTCTCAACCTGAGTCAGTTCAGTACTTCTCACCGCGGCATACCAATCGACCTGAATTTCGATTTGACCAATCGCTATGGGAAGCGGAATAGGTCCTAACAGATTTATCGCAAGTTCGCTCGCATGGTCAAGAGCTCTCACATCTATGAGCTCACCCTCCGAATTTACCCGGACCAATCGCCCCTGGTCGATCAATTTTTGGCGGACATCAGGATTTAAATAAGTAAACATCGAAACTTTCCTATCCAACAAACTGAATTAATACAAATGACATTTTTTCTTACACGCATACAATCAGGCAACAACTTCATTATTAATTAGGAATCACCATGGACGAGTTTGAACAAATAATATATGAAGTGGTCAACAAGACCGCAAAGATTACCCTAAATCGGCCCAAGAAGCTCAATGCACTTACGCTACAACTTCAAGCAGAACTATCCGAAGCATTATGGGAAGCAGACAATGATCGAGAGGTACACAGCGTAATCATAAAAGGTGCTGGTAGAGCCTTTTCAGCCGGATATGATCTCACCGGGGGTGGCCAAAAAGTTCCGGTTTCCCGAATCCAAAGCGAAAACCGCGCCTACAGAGGAGGCCGGTCAATTGATGACGATGCGTGGCAACTCGAGAGGGGTCAACGTTACCGTATGGCGCTTTTTGACATGCACAAGCCCGTCATTGCACAGGTTCACGGGTATTGCTTAGCTGGTGGCACCGACATCGCCCTACTTTGCGATATGATCATCGCAGCTGATGATGCGATATTCGGATTTCCACCGGCACGAGATCTAGGCGCATTACCGAACAATATGTGGCTCTACAATGTTGGGCCCCAGTGGGCCAAAAGGTTAACCTTGACCGGTGATACAGTAACAGGATCGGAGGCGCAATCGATCGGCCTGATCCTTAAATCTGTTCCAAGCGAACACCTAGAACAAGAAGTCGAGAGTCTTGCCTCCAGAATGAGCCACATTGATCCAGATCTACTGAGTGCTAACAAACGAATAATCAATACTGGTCTGGAGTTAATGGGCGCAAGAACACTACAACGTATGGCAGCAGAAAACGACGTCAGAGGCCACAATACGAAAGCCGCAAGCAACTACCGCAGTTCAGTCGCCGAAAAAGGGTTAAAAGCAACACTTCAAGAACGAGACGCTAAATTTGGTGACGGTAGAGCCAAAGTTTTTGGCCCCGAAATTCGAGACGACGAGGGTAGACTGATCGATTAATCAAAAACTCAACAAGCTTTCCACTCAGGCGATATTTGGAATGATGTCTTTTGCAACACGCTCGATGACATCATATCGCGTATCGAAATTTGGAAGGATCATCACCTGATTTAATCCTGAATTCCCAAGATCATGAAGCCTCTCGAGTAGTTCATCCCTTGTGCCAATCATGCTCGAACCCGTCAACACCTCTGGCGTTAGGAATTTTTCTTCTTCTGGAATTACCCAGCAATTATGACCAGCATGTATTCTCTGGTGGCGTCGCTCTTCGGGATAACTCTCCAACAAAGCCGTATAGTCCTCCCAAATTCCTGAAAGTTCATTGGGCGGTTGATGCCCAAAATTTCGATACTGATCATAAGTATAGTGGATTGCGGCCATCGCCATAGCTCCGCACTCAGATTTAACTCTATCGGAATCGATCGCCTCTCCTTCATCCAGCACTACCATGGTCGTTAGCGCCGTCGTATAGTAATTAGCGCCTGGATCTAAATCTCGCGCAGCCTCCCTAGCCCCTGCTTGGACCATGTGCCACATGCTTCCCATCGAAGTCGCTCTCGCAGCACCGATCACCGCTCCATCTCCATACTTACCCGCGATTGCCAAGCTTTTCGGACCGAACCCTGAAATATACAAAGGTATTGGATCTTCAAAATTCACAAACCCTTTGTCCGGCATAATGTGTTTTATCAGATTCTCTTTACCTTCATACTCGAAATTCACCTCTTCACCTTTCAGTAAAGGCACCAACGTCTGGATATAGGCTTCGAATTCTTTGATTCTTTGTGGAGGAAACCCCATGACACGTCGCGCAGTGTTCCCCGATCCCACACCAAAAAAGGTCCGCCCCGGTGCTAAGGCATTGATTGAAGCGATGCTGGCAGCATTAACTGGCGCCGGACGTGTTCCCGTAATCGCGACGCCTGTGCCTAATTGAATCGAATGAGTCCGGTAAGCTGTCAAAGCTAATGTCGCGTAACAATCTGACCAGAGCATCTGAGAATCGGCAAGCCAAGCGTGGCTGTAACCCAGTTCTTCAGCTCTTACAACATAATCTACGTCATTAATATGCGACGCAACGCAAAGACCAATATCCAAAACATTCTCCTAAAAGGCTATCCGCAAAACACTTTCGGCTACGCACGCCGGTTTGTCTTGGCCATCAATCTCCACCGTCATCTCATTAATCAGCTCAAGCATCTCGCCTTTCTGGACCACACTTTTCAGCTTGCCAACTGTACGTATTTTCGACCCCACTGCCACAGGAGACATAAAGCGAACCTTGTTCCAACCCAGATTAATGCCCATTTTCATACCATCAACCTCGGGAATACCGACTCCCTCCCCACCGGGGAGAAAACTCATAATGGACATCGTTAGCTGGCCATGGGCAATTGGTCCGCCAAAGGGCCCAGCTGCCGCACGGTCAGGATCCACATGGATCCATTGTTGATCCATCGTCGCGTCAGCAAAGGTGTTAACACGATCCTGGGTCATTTCAAACCAATCTGTCGGCTCTCCTGAAACGTCAATTCTTTCGCTTAACATGGTAATCGCACTATCTAATGCCGCTTCACTCATTTTCACTCTCTACAATAACTAATAATCTAACCCTAGTTAACGCCAGCGCTGATATCAAGCTCTCTTCAGTTCCCCAATCATTCTGAATTCAGCAGAAATTCTCTTATCTCACCCATCTTTTCAGACGTATCCTCTTCACCGAGACGAATTAACAATTCGATATACTCTCTTTCAAAAATCACCATTGAAAGCACATCCGCACCCCTACTATCTTTTCCGGCCAACCCTCTTTCCAGGTACCGAAAAAGCTTCGGCAAAGCGATTTCATGGTCTGCTGCCAGCCTCCCTAAATCTTGGCGCGGTCTCAAGACCATCACATCAACACGGCGAAAGTCGGCTTCTTGTTCATTCTCTCTACTGTTTAACAAACGGTTAATTCGATTCATCTGTAACGCATCATAATCGAGTAGGTCAAGAAAAATTGAATTCAACAAGACGCCAGCAATTTGACCAGGCGAAGGATATTTTTCAACTTCGTCCGGCGCCTGAAGATTTGGTGTGGCCCTCGGAGAAACCGCCAGGATTTTGCTAGCGCCGAGATGCATCGCAGGGGACAAGGGTGCATTGAGCCGAATTCCACCATCACCATACCATCGGTCCTCGATGCTCACCGCTGGAAAGAAAAAAGGCAAAGCAGAAGAGGCCATAACATGCTTGACGGAAAGCTTAGTAGCTCGGGCTTTAACTTGACTACGATTCCAGATATTTTGGCCTGCCCCCTCAACCCAGGCGACTGACTGGCCCGTTGAATATTCGGTACCTATAACGGCAACAGCATCCAAAATCCCAGATTTAATATTTTCCTCAATACCTTTTAACTGGAGATCCTGATGGTCCAACACCTCACCAAGAAAATATTCAAGCGGCTGGTTATCTACCATTCCCCTTAAGTTATAGGCTCCCACACGTCCCCCAGTTAGAAATCTAGCCATCACCAAAATTATCCTTTGAAAAACGCTTCGAAAATATGTTTGGTACACGTACCGAGTTTCAAGTTTTACCCAATTTTCAATTAGCGAAAC
>CAZYHH010000255.1:0-4862 GCA_964647295.1 uncultured Pseudomonadales bacterium | reverse complement strand
GCCATATCAAAGACCTTGGCCAAACCAATTTCAAGCGCGCGAGACGAATGGAAATTGATTCGTTCCGAAACGTTCCAGACATCATCAATATCGCAGTGACCATGCAAATAGACCCACTTAGACTCATCTATTCCCAAGGACCTCGCCTTCACGTCTGACATCATCAGAACCGATGCAGATTGATTTACCTGCATTACCGCATTCATAAATTTAGTATAGGGAAACCCAACATAGCGATTTTCAATGGTTGGCAAAGCTATTTCTTCGGCACTCCGCGCTATGGGAAACCAGGAATAAGGATTATCCTTTGCGATCTCACTGAACCTGGCGAATAGCTTGCCGATCTCACGCTGGTGTTCTTCGAGCGAAATATCATAGTGCCTCCGAAGGGCGTTCTCGAAAAGCGGGTAGGTTACAATGGGTGCAACCATGTTGTGTGCAGCCTCAGTATCATTAGTCCCTGGACGTTCCTCGGAAAACCGGCTCGCAGGCTTTGTTTCTGCTCCCTCCTCCTCTACCCAATTTAGCGGATAGTCTGTCTTCGAACTACGGCTCAGTGAATCGAGTGCTTCCGCACCACTAAGTAATACCATCGAAGTTCTTTCATACACTATTTCCTTGGCAAAATGATTAACCAGCATCTGCGGTGTATTACCTCCCGTGGAAGTGAGGTATTGGTTCGCGCGGTCGGCTCCTATCGCATGCGCGAGTCGTGCTGGGGGGTTTGTCATTAGCCTGGGACCAACAGTATTGACCACAGCAAGTGTGTCAATCTCTTCCAACTGATGCGATGAAATACCCGCATCATCAGAACACGCTAAAGACGTCGCACGCATCATCTCTAGGGGGCTCCTAGCCTCAGACAAATCAGTGGGTCGATCTAAAGTCTGACCAACCCCAACGAGTACTGGTTGGATTGAATGCCCCATATGAACCGGCCTTTAATTTATGTTAATATATATATATTAAACCTATTTACAAATAATCGTAAACGGGTGATATTAGTGGTCTGTATTGTTAAGAGTAGGCAATGATAGCGGGCCTTTCACTTAGAACACATATTTGTGAGCTTCTCAAGATCGAACATCCGATTGTGCTAGCTGGTATGGGCGGTGCAAGTACTCCAAAACTTGCTGCTGCAGTATCAAATGCTGGGGGTCTCGGCGTTCTTGGAGCCGCCACATGCGGACCCGCCAAACTCCGTGCCTGGATTCAACAAACTCGAGAGCTTACCGATAAACCGTTTGGTGTTGACACACTGCTTCCCGCCTCTGTAAAGCGCCAACAACAGCTAAACGAAATCGGAGATTTCGCGGAGCCAGCCACTTCAGACCACCTTGCCTTCGCCAAAACGTTCATGCAAAGAGAACAACTCGAACCACCAACCCAACCTGCCGAGACCGAAGCGGATGATTTCGCTGAAGATGAAGGATTGGCTCTGTTTTCAGAGCCTTTTTTTCAAGCTCAAATGGAAGTCGTCATTCAAGAGCGAGTGCCCGTTTATGCTGCAGGGCTCGGCAACCCAGGGCCTTGGATGGATAGATTAAAAGCGAACAACACTAAAGTGTTAGCGGTTGTAGGTGCTGTGCGACACGCGATTCAAGTAGCCGGAAGTGGAATCGATGTAGTGGTAGCGCAAGGCCACGATGCCGGTGGCCACAATTCACCTGTTGGTACAATGGCGCTGGTGCCACAAGTCGTTGACGCAATGGATGGATTGCCTGTGCTGGCCGCGGGCGGCATCGCTGATGGTCGAGGCATTGCAGCTTCTTTGATGCTGGGTGCTTCGGGCGTTTGGATTGGCTCTGCTTTTCTAGCTTCTTATGAAGCGGGCATCCACGACTTCCAAAAGCAGGCATTAGTAGAGGCAGACGAAGAATCAACGGTTATCTCACGATCACTCACCGGAAAACCTTGCCGCGTCTTGCGCTCAAAATGGACAAGTGCATGGGAGTCCGGAGACCTAGAGCCACTGCCAATGCCTTATCAGTCAACTGTTTCAGATCCAGTAATGGCTGCAGCAATAAGTGCACGACGAGAAGACATATATCCGGGCGTCGCGGGTCAGAGTATCGGCATGATTAAAGCTGTTCGACCAGCAGCAGACATCGTTTCTGATCTTGTTAAAGATACGACCAAAGCTCTCGAGACAAACAAGTCACTTTTGACAGCATCATGAGCTATTCAGATATACTTAGATTGGATAAGCAAGACAACGGGGTTGCCCTTCTAACTCTAAACAGACCTGGACAAAGAAATGCTCTCTCTCAGGCCTTACGTACAGATCTAACCGCCTGTCTGGTTGAACTTGATAAAGATAAGACGGTGGAGGCAGTAATAATCACCGGGAACGGCGACGTTTTTTGCGCAGGGTTTGATCTAAAAGAACTCTCCCAAGGTGACCAAAAAGCGATATTTACGGAGGCGCAAATCTATCATCGTGCAGTCCATACTTTTACAAAACCTACAATTGCCGCAGTCAACGGTCCGGCGATGGCAGGGGGGATGGATCTCGCCTTCATGTGTGATGTTCGATTGGGATGTTACATGAGCGAATTTGGTCAACCACAAATACGTATGGGGATACCTGCTTCCTACGACCTAATGCGCAGTGTTACGGGTGAGAGTGTTGTTCGATATTTGTGCCTAACCGGGAATACGCTGAACGCTCAAGAGGCACTATCATCGGGTATTATTTCCGAGCTTTATGATGACCATGAACAGCTGCTAAATGCAGCTTTAGCCTGTGCTGAGGAGATAGCAAAATCCAGGGTGGGTCCTGCCATGAAAACCCGATTCTTATCTGAACAACCCAAGCTGTACGAATGATGGCTCATAATGCCGAATTTTTTCACAAATCCCAGCACCCCTCTTGAAGCACTGAGGGAACAATCGATGTATTGCATCTATACGAACATTTCATAAAACAAATGGGAAAATCAATGAACAACGAACAAATCATTACAGAATTTATCGAAGCTTGGTCGAGCCTCGACGCAGAAAAGCTAACGACCTATTTCACAGAGGACGGCACCTACTACAACATGCCCATTCAACCGATAACAGGACACGATAACCTCAAGGCATTCATCCAGAACTTCTTAGCCTCCTGGGAGAAAACTGATTGGGATATCTTAAACATACTGGCGCAAGGTGATCTCGTCATGGCCGAACGGGTAGATCGTACAATTGTCGAAGGCCGCAAGGTCGACCTTCCTTGTGTCGGAGTCTTTGAAATGCAGAACGGAAAAATCAAAATTTGGCGGGACTATTTTGACTTGGCCACGTTTACGCGCGAGGCCGATTAGTGAAAACTCAAGCAGCTATTGCTCACTCCCCCGAATCAAGCTTCTGTATCGAAGAAGTTGACCTAGATGATCCTGTTAAAGGAGAAGTACGTGTAAAAATGGAAGCTTGTGGCATCTGCCGCAGCGACCTCAGCGCACTAGAAGGCAAGGAAATCATCCAATTTCCTACGGTATTGGGTCATGAGGGTGCAGGAGTCGTGGAGGCCATTGGATCAAACGTAAAGTCACTAAAAGAAGGAGACCGGGTCGTCCTCTCTTGGTCTCCAGCCTGCGGTCAATGCGCCGGATGCAAAAGGAACGAGGTTCACCTCTGTGAGTCGGTTAACATGACGACGGGAGGCCTAGGACCCATGAGATTGGGTACTACCCCACTCGACCGATTTATGGGACTCGGTGCGTTTTCGGAGCATGTCGTCGTACCTGAATCCATGGCGGTGCCTGTTCAGACTGATTTGACTGCAAGCCATAGCTGCTTAATCGGTTGCGGTATGACGACTGGATTTGGCGCAGCCGTAAATACCGCGGAAGTTCGATACGGAGACAGCGTGGCCATATACGGGTGCGGTGGAGTAGGACTAGCCGCAATACAGGGCGCATCAATTGCTGGAGCTTCCACTATCTATGCTATAGACCCGATCGCTGAGAGACGCCAAACGGCTTTGAACGTAGGTGCCACCGAAGCCTTATCGCCGGGAGACGCAGCAAAAACTATAATCGAGAGGACCGGCGGTGGTGTAGACGTCGCGATTGAGTGCGTTGGCTATCCGGAAACCATGCTGAACGCTTTCAACTCGATCAGAAGTGGAGGACGAACGGTGATCGTCGGCCTGCCCGCTTACACCGAGAAATTGGAGTTACCGGCGATCATGTTATTGCGAGAAAAATCAATCAAAGGGTCGATCTATGGCTCCGCTAATCCTGCGATCGACTTTCAAAAAATAGCCACTTTGGGCGATCAAAAGCGGCTGCAGTTCGCACCGCTGGTGAACAAGACTCGGCACTTTTCTGAAATAAATCTGGGCTTTTCGGAGATGAGAGAAGGCTGCCTGATAAGGGTGGTACTGACTTTTTAGAGAGCCGGCATAACAGTAGCTGATGATGGCCAATTTTCTAGTGTTGCCAGTGCCGGCTCTCTCTTTTTATTCGGCCTTATCGATATTACCCACCCCCTGACAGATCCAGCTTATTCGGGTATGGTTTCCTTCAGTAACAGATTTTTTACGGGAGTCTTCACATGGCCTCAACAGCATATGATTTTGATCCAGAAGCCCTAGGCCGAAAATACCAGGAGGAGCGCGATAAGCGCATTCGCTCGGATGGAAACGAACAGTATCTTGAGGTTTCAGGTGATTTTTCTTATTTTGTAGAGGACCCGTATGTTGATCAAAAGCTCGATCGCGAGGCGATTGACGAAGAAGTCGAAGTGGTCATCATCGGCGGTGGTTTTGGCGGCATGCTTGCTGCGGTGAGACTCCACGAAGCGGGCTTTGAAGATTTCAAGATTATTGAAAAAGGCGGCGATTTTGGCGGTACATGGTATTGGAATCGCTATCC
>CAZYHH010000254.1:0-4869 GCA_964647295.1 uncultured Pseudomonadales bacterium | reverse complement strand
ATTTAAACAACATTTGGTTTGCATTACCTAAATTTTGCTGAAATCTATTACTTGGATCTACTCCAGCAAACAAAGATCGAACATCTTTTTGATAAGAAGATATATACTTTGCACCTACCTCTTCTGCAAAATCTTATTTAGATAATATTGCTTTTACAGGCGCCCAAAAAGTAGCACTGTTTTGAAAAGGCTGAACAAGATCACCCAACTGTGTAATAGCAGTTCTGGTAAGCATTGTTGAGTTTCCTAAAAAAGTTAATAAAGACATCGCATTTTTCGGAAGATCATTATCTGGAAATACAGCATTACCGTGTCTATGAAAAACTATGTCAACATTAGTTTTAAAATTTTTCATTTTTCTGTCGTAATCTACTTTTGTAATTACTCCAGTATTAAATTCTTTTTCTATTTGATTTTGTAATTGATCTAAAAAATTATACTTTATTATAGGGTTACCAAGCTTATCTTTTCCTTTATATGTCATGCCTAATGCTCTACCAAATTCAATACCTTTTACACTATTTAGTACAAATTTCTTTAGAACAGTGTCAATACTTGTTTCTACTACTCCTCCGTCTGCTAGTATTTTTATGGCTTCTGGATTTGTAAATTTTCTTTCTTTATAAAAATTTTCTAGTATTGGAATACCTTTAAAAGTTTTACCTTCCCATAAAGAATTGTTTTCTGTAATATTTTTATAAACTTCTTTTCCTATTTTATTTCCTTGTTTATTTCCCCATTGCACTTTAGATGCTCTAAGTATAACTTCTTTTGCTGCTTCTGCATCTATATTAATCTTATCTGTCCATACTTGCGGAAGACCCCAATTTTCTTGTTTAATAAAATCAAGCCCTGCTTTTTTTGCATAGTCATTACTCATACTATCCGCAAAACGAATCCCATTAATAGAAACTTTTTGTGCTTGATCAATACCACTTTTTGTTAAATTAAATCTTTTAATTGTATCTTCTAATGGTTCTAAATCTCTTGCAATCCACCAAGCTGCTTTTAATACGTTTTCATCTGCTTGACCTATAACATCTTTGTTAATTTTTTGAAACATTCCTTGAGAAATTAAATCAATTGCAGGTTCTACTGCCATAGTAAACCTAGAGGTTGCAGACTGTGAATGATACAACGTATTAGATAAAACTTCGTTTGCTCCCCCAAGAGATACACCTTTAGAATGAGCAGTACCAGAAGTTATGTATTTTAAAAAGTTATGTAAAGTAATTGCTTGTTGGTTTTCTAATATACCAAAAGCTTTTTCTTTTGTTTCTTTTGTTAAATAAGGATTGACTTGTATTCTTTTTTGCATTGCACCTAAAAACATCCCAGCACCAACCATAGCATAAGTAAAACGATTATCATCGTCTTGTGCATCATCATCTACAAAAACACCGATACCCCAACCAATACCTCCTCCTAAGATAGGTCTAACTGTTTCATATAATATCTTAGTTAGTAGATTGTCTGTTAGTTCATTTTTTTGTGCTAAATCTGTTATTACTCCATCTACTAATTCAACTTCACCATTAACAGCTTTTTGAAATAATTTAGGATGTGTCTCTTCTATATACCTTTTAGATTTAGTTGCCCTTGCTTTTAATGTTTTAAAACTTGCTCCGTATTTATCAACTATAGGATCTCCTGTAAACATTTCAATCTGAGGACCTTTTTCTTTATCAAATAGTTTTGTTTGTTCTGGTAACTTTTTCTTTGTTTTTATTTTTTTTCTTATTTCTTTGGCTTCTTTAAGAATAGATATATTCTCTTTATTAAGATTATAAAGCCTGTTTACTTCAGTTTTAATCTGTAAGTCTTGTATAATAGGAGCATACTCTGAAGCAATGAAAGAAGTACTGTTATCTAAAGACTCTGCTTCTTTAGCAGTTAATGTTATTTTTGGTTCATCAACCATTTTTTTAATAGGCTTTACAATTTCTTTTCCTGCTTCATCTATTCCTAAAACAACATTTCTTTGGGTAGGTGCTATCATTCTATCACCTATAGCTTTACCGCCTAGAGAAGATAGTCCTCCCAAACTACCTGCAAACAACAATGAATGTTTATTGACTTCTCCATAAGCAGCATACTCATAAACAGCCATATCAGTTACTCCAACACCTGCACCAAAACCAGTTGCTGCAAGCTTACCAAGTTTTGCTGCTTTTGCCCAAGGAATTAAAAAAGTAACAGGATCAAAAAACATAGTTGTTATTCTACCTGCAAGAACTCTTGCATCTGATTCTTGACCTCTAAACTCTTTACCGTATTTTTCTTTTAACTCATCGAATATAACATCTTGTCTTTCTTTTTCTATTTGTTTTATTGCATCATTATATTCAATATTATCAGCAACAGATCTAACACCTGCCTTCAATAATCTTACTACATTTCCTATTGTGTGTCTTTCTAATCTTGTACCAAGTTCGGTTGCTTCTTCAAAAGTTAATTCATCTTGTTCTTTTATAATACCAGAAGATAAACCTAATTTATTATGTATTTTGCTTTTTTCTTTTGCAGCAAGTTCGGCTTCTTGTTCACTTTTAAAAAACTCTATCTTACTAGGATCTGTTTCTTTCCAGTAATTAAAAATTTCTTTTTCTGTTCGGGGATCTAAAGAGTAGATAACTCTTCCATTAGGGAGTAAAGACGGAAAATTAACAAAACTACCGTCTTCAAGTTTGTGACCTCTAGTATGAACAGTCACATAGTTTTTTTGATCTTTGTCGTAATAAAAAGGAACATCTTCTGCTGTTCCAACATACTCTAGTTGTTTTCCTTTTTCTGCTAAAGGTTTATTGTCTTCAAAATATTCAGACATAGACCACACAGAATCTTCTTCTATATCTTCTATTATTTCTTTTTCTTCTTCTTCAATACCTTTAGTTGATATATAACGAACTTCTTGCTCTTCTATTACTTCTTCTTCAACTGGTGCTTCTTCTTCTTGCTCTAAAAGCATTTGCATTTCTAAAAGAGCTTTTTCTTCTTCTGTAAGTTCCTCTTCAGTATTTGTAAAAGTATTGTCAAAATATTCTGGATAGTCAAGCCATACATTAGCCATGTCTATTAACCCCTAAGTTTTAAAATAAGTTGTCTTGATAGTTTTCTTTTTTCACTTTGATTTAACTGTTTAAGTTCTTTCCAACTACCAGCTTCTTCTGCAAGAATAGAGCCAACTGCACCGTAGTTACCAGTATCTACCGCTTCTTGTAAAGCTTCTATTCTGTTTTCAACTGTTTGAGCATTCCACCATTTAATTCCTTTATCAACTCCTTTAATAAGAGTAGAACCTAAATCTTCTCCTCTTTCTCCTATTTCTCTATCTGCTGTTAATGGTGTTATTCTTTCTCTTTGTTTTTTACGAAGCTCATAACCTTCTGGAATATCAGAAGGAATCATAGGTTGTTCACTTTTTACTTGATTATTATTTATTGATTCTAAATAAGAATAAAATATAGGGTTAAACTCATCAACCTTATCAGGAAACTCTTTACTTAAAGCCGTATGAGCCTTTTTAACAACATCTGGCTTATTTAAATTTATAGCTCTTTGAAGAAAACCAAACTTATCTTCGTATGTTCTTTTGTCTTCCTTTTCTTCTTCTCCTATAAAAGGACCCATATCAGCAGGATCAGGTTGTTTTTGTTTTTTAGGTTGTATTGATTGTATAAAAGTACCGTAGTCTTTTATTGTGTAATTACGTGTAATATTAGGTTGTCTTCCAAATATACCTAAATCAAACCATCTTCTAGTTTCTTCAGTCTTTACTACAATCATTCCTTTTTCAGGATCAACCATGTTTTCTCTGAGTAATGTTTCAATCATTTCGTCAGTAACATAAGCTCTTACATCAGTTATTTCTTGGTCTAGATATAAAGCGTCTTGTGTTTTTAATTGTCTTGTAATAAGACCTTTTAAATTTTTAATAAAATGTGTTTGTTCAGTAGTATTAAGTTCTCCAAATAAATCTCCTAAACTTATAGAATCTTCAGCAGACAAAGGAACAGTAATATCATAAGAATTAAACTTATCAATTAATGTTGATACATCACTATCCTCTGGAGATCCTGTTAAAGAAATAGCCTCTTCATCTCCAGTTAACAAACCATTTGTTCTTTTATCTTCTGTCTGATTATATTTTTGTAAGTCTGTAATTACAAGCCGTTTTCCTCCTGTAGTCATAGCATCAAAACTTTCTTGCAATGATTTATAAGGAGTTTCTTTTACATAATTATTACTATTTTGTATAATGGCTTCTTCAACAACTTTTAATTCTTCTTGTTTTTTAGGTTTAGAAATATATTCTCCTTTATCTAATTTATCTAAATCTTTATCTACTAGACCTAACCTACCTAATATTTTTCTAATACTACTAGTATTTTGAGGACTCATAAATTCTTTTGTTGTTTTAGAAAGTATGTCAGCATATTTAGAATCAATTATAGCTTTAGAAGAATCTAAACTTCCTTTATATTTATCGTATTTTTGTTGTAAATTATCAAGAGAACCATTGTCTAGTACTGCTTGATATAATTGATTTCTATATTTTTCTTCTTCAGCTTTTGAATATTGCTGTGTAGAATAACTACTTCTAGGAGTTAATCCACCTTTTTTAAGATCTCCTAATTGTTCTGCTAAAGCAGTGTGTGCTGCTCCTCCTTTTGTCCAAGTATTATCATCTGACCAATCAATATGAGAACCTAGTTTATCTAACACATCCTTTTTAAACTGAGTAGCTTTTGTTAGTTTATGTATCTCTGAAGCTTTATCTACTGTAAGGTTATCTGAAAAATCTTTTAGTTTTCTTCTTGCTTTATTTGCCATAAACATATCAGCAACAGCTACCGTACCTAGTAGGTA
>CAZYHH010000253.1:0-4874 GCA_964647295.1 uncultured Pseudomonadales bacterium | reverse complement strand
AGCGCAATTGCTGCAATTGTGCTTTCATGTGTTCGATATTATCGCGTGTCCAGTCGGAAGGAGGGATGTCATTCTTAATAGCAGCATTTTCCGCAGGAAGCCCAAACGCATCCCAACCCATGGGCTGCATCACATTAAACCCCTTCATCCGCTGATAACGGTTGATCACATCTCCAAGGGTGTAGTTTCTGACATGGCCCATGTGCAGCTGTCCACTGGGGTACGGAAACATGGAAAGACAGAAAAATTTAGCCTTTTGTCCATCGTTTTGAGCCACAAAGCTCTGCTCTTCTTCCCAGCGCGCTTGCGCTTTTTTTTCTACTTCATGCGGGACATAAGAATCATTCATCGTATTCGTCGGTTACATAAATCTTGGAATCGCAAGCATACACTCGAGTCGGATTTAACGTAAGCCAAAGCGCCTTTGCCACTAAGGATCTCGTGTTTTATAGCCCCACACATAAAACAGTAGAATCAGCACCAGAAGAGGCCAATCGCCCAAGTAGCTGTAAGGTGTCCGTCCGGATGTAAATGTTACGCTCGTAGAGAGCACCCCCGGCTCAAATTGCGGAAGCGCCTCTATAATGTTACCCGTTTTATCGATTACCGCTGTAACACCATTGTTCGTCGCCCTTAACAAGGGCTTTCCGTTTTCTAGTGCTCTGACCCGTGCGATTTCTAGGTGCTGCCAAGGACCATTGGTTTCACCGAACCAAGCATCGTTCGACACGTTTATGATGAGAGAACTTCCAATACTCCTTCGCCTTAGAGTCTCTCCATAGGCCACCTCATAGCAAATAGCAGGCGCAGCACTGATAGGACTTCCACCCAATGTTAACTGCAAGTTTTCTTGACCTGAAACGCCTTCTGACATACTCGACATAGGCAGATCAAAAAAACCGATCAAGCCTCGTAAAACACTTTCAAAAGGCACGAATTCACCAAACGGCACCAGGTGAACCTTCGAATAGACGCCTTTACCATCACCCACGGCTACCAGGCTATTTTTAGTCATGGTGGCACCTGCTCCCCGCGAATCGATGGTGGGGATACCAGAAATGAAGCTCGTATTAGATTCTTCTGCTATTCGATCCAGCAAGGCCAGGGCGTTTTGGGCCTCGGAGCCAAACAAGGTAATCGCCGCCTCTGGCCAAATCACCAGATCAGCGTCCCAGTGATCGAGACTTAGATCTAAATGCTTAGTGAAATTTCGATTCCTCTCGTTATGCAGCCACTTTTTATCCTGGTCAATATTTGCTTGCACAAGCGCAACACGATATTCGCCAGTCTCCTTAACCCATTCAACAGGGTACAACATCAAAGACATCAGCCAGGGCAATCCAGCGATCAGCAGATAGACTAGACGACGCTCAGTCACTAGCAGGTACAAGGAACTACAAGAACAAAAGACAATCCACCCAACACCCAGACTGCCAAAAACCGGCACCAAACTGGATAACGGCATATCCAAAACCAAATGACCTGCAAACAACCAAGGAAAACCAGACAAAGCCCAGGTCAAGAGCCATTCGGTAACGGATAAAGTCGTCGCAAACAAAACCAACTGAAAATGAGACGAGCGAGGCTGCCTTGAGAGGTAGTCTGAAATCATGCCACCGGGGATATAAAAGGCGGAAAGAATCAAGACAAAGAGACAAACGATAAACCCTGCCAAGAAAGGCTCGGCATGACCAAACACATGGATACTGTGGTAGACCCAACTCACACCAATCAGGTTTTTACCAATCGCAAAGCAAATCAGAAAAGGCAGGGACCGTCCAACCGATGACTGGATCAATCCAAACAGCAACACTAAACTCAAAAAAGTGATTGGCCAAAGTGAGTAAGGCTCAAAACCCAGTGGATAAATAGCACCGGCAAAGAACGCCAGCAAGAACCTCATGGAGTCGTCTTGACTCGCAGCAACCTTACCCGTCTAGAGTCCGCGTTCAGAACCTCAAAACTTATACCAGCAATCTCCAGTTCCTCTCCCCTTTGAGGCATGTGACCGAAAGCCTGCAAAACAATACCCCCAATTGTATCGAATTCTTCATCGCTAAACTGTGTCGCGAATCGCTCATTAAAATCATCTATCGGCATCAGCGCTTTTACATGAAAAATTGATGGTTCAATTTGTATGACCAGATTGTCTTCATCGACATCGTGCTCATCCTCAATGTCTCCAACAATTTGCTCTAACACATCTTCAATGGTTACCACGCCCGATACCTGTCCGTACTCGTCAACCACAACCGCCATGTGATTTCTGGTCGAGCGAAACTCCTGGAGCAGATCATTTAATCGCTTACTTTCTGGGATAACCGAAGCCGAGCGGATACAGTCCTTCATCGAAAACTTCTGTCGTTCCTCATCCATCATTAATGGCAGAAGGTCCTTCGCATGCAAGATGCCTTTGATGTCATCAAGGCTCTCACCGATCACCGGAAACCGAGAATGCCTGGATTCAACAATAGTAGGCAGAAGATCTTTCAACTCCTGATCTTCGTTAATCACCACCAGAGAAGACTTCGGAATCATGATGTCCCGAGCGTGCATTTCGCCTACATGCAGCGCCCCAACGACGATGTTTAGCACATCCAGATCAATTAACTGGCGCTCAGCCGCACCCTTGAGGACGGTAACAATATCGCTCAGACTTGCCGGTTCATCGGAAAAAAGATCGCTCAGCCATTCTCTTAATCCCTTTCGGGGACTCTCAGCTGCCTCTGAGTCTTCCGCTGAGTTGCTCAGCTGCTCAGTCGTTTCGCTCATTCAGTTAACAAATTAAACTAGGCAGTACTATATATGTAAGATGAATGAAAAATGCAAGCTCTTACTTAATCGACTCTTTGTGTTCTTTTACTATGACAATAAGAAAAACTTCTTCTCTTAAATTTCATCAACGATCCTCATAAGGACTCGATACATTCCGCCTACTTAAAGCCTCTATCTCAATTTTTTCCATCCGCGCCGCCAACTTGTCTTCTTCATGGGTATAACCCAGCAAATGCAGAAGCCCATGAACCAACAAATGCGACGCGTGGTCCATCAGCGTTTTATTCTGGTCTCTAGATTCTGCGATCAACAAATCCCAACAGATCACCAGATCACCCAATACATGAGAAAACTCTTCGGACTCGATCTCCGCAGGGAAGCTCAGAACATTAGTTGGTTTATCAGTACATCGGTAATTACGGTTGAGCAAACGAGACTCGTCAACGCCACAAATTCTGACGCTCACTTCGAGGTTTTTTCTTTCGTCTCCAATCTCATCAAGAACAGCCCCGAACCATTCGTCAAACCATGCCGTTTTTGGAATCTCTTCAAAATTACATTCATTCGCGACCTGCACTTCAATCGGCATTACCGCCAACTCTTTCGTTCTTCACTCTTTCAGATTTAGCATAAGCATCGACAATACTCTGAACTAGCGGGTGACGAACTACATCCCGTGAAGAAAATTCAATAAAACTTATTCCTTCGACACCCGACAACACTTGCTTTGCATGAACCAAGCCAGAACGTTCTCCCTTGGGTAAATCAATTTGTGTGATGTCTCCCGTGATGATCGCAGTCGAACCAAAGCCAATCCGCGTAAGGAACATTTTCATTTGAGCGATCGTCGTGTTTTGGCTTTCATCCAAAATAATAAAGGAATCATTTAACGTCCTTCCACGCATATACGCCAACGGAGCGACTTCAATCACATTGCGCTCAATCAATTTATTGACCCGCTCAACTCCCATCATTTCATAAAGTGCGTCATAAAGAGGCCGCAAATACGGATCGATTTTTTGCGCAAGATCACCCGGTAAAAATCCTAGTTTTTCGCCAGCTTCTACGGCCGGTCTCACCAATAAAATCCGAGACACTTGGTTCGACATTAAGGAACTCACGGCGCATGCCACGGCTAAATAGGTCTTTCCCGTTCCAGCCGGACCAATCCCAAAGCCAATGTCATAATCCAGGATCGCATTCACATACTTCTTCTGGTTCGTTCCTCTTGGCTTAATGTTCCTCTTGTAAGTTCTAATCACGCCATTTTCTTGAACCTGGTCCTCTTGAGCACTAGATAGGGTATTCATCGTTTTTCGATCAAGCTCCTCCGCTAATTCTTGCATACCAGACTCTTGCAAACTCACGTGAATAAATTCGGGCTCAATTTCACTTCGATTATTCGTTTCTTCATATAATTGAACTAACAACGCAACGACCGAATCGACCGCTTTGACTTCCCCGCTCACTGCGAACTCATTACCTCGATTACGAATGGACACTCCCATGCGCTGCTCTATCTGTTTGAGGTTGTCATCATATGGGCCCACCAACCTAGCGAGACGCTTTGCATCGATGGGCTCGAGAACAAATTGTTTATCGAAATGATTAGCCTTTGAATCCTTAGCGACTAATTCAGCCTGCTTAATACTTTCACTCAACGCCTATTTCTCCGCATAACAATCGAGAACGACAGCCAAAACCTTACTGCGGCTCGTTAAATTCAAATTATTTTACCGCGCAATGAATTCGGTAACACTTCGGTAATTTGTATCTCCAGGAACTGTCCTACCTGAGACAGTTGCCCCGGAAAATTCACCACTCGATTATTTTCGGTACGACCAGAAAGAATACTTGGATCTTTTTTCGACGTTCCAATCACTAATACTTTTTGGATACTATGAAGCATAGACTCTGAAATACTTTGTGTTTGCTGATTTATCAAACCTTGCAACTCGGCTAGCCAGTTTTTCTTATCCTCCAAACTGACACTATCAACCAGACTCGCTGCCGGAGTCCCAGGTCTATCGCTGTAGACAAAACTATAAGATAAATCAAAGCCCACCTCTTCAATCAAAGCCAGCGTCTGCTCAAAGTCC
>CAZYHH010000252.1:0-4893 GCA_964647295.1 uncultured Pseudomonadales bacterium | reverse complement strand
AGCGATGAATCCGATCATTTCCCGCTGAGCTTTCCGAGGCGAAAATTGATTGGCCGACAGCCAATCGCGGTAAGCGGCCTGAATCGTTTGTTTAATTTCCTCAGTCAGCACGGTTTGAAGTCCATACCAATGAACAACAACCAATCTCTACCGTCGTCACAAGAGAGGATTATTTGAAGTTTTACTAACAAGACTTTGGTCTCGGTTTTATCGAAGCGACGCCCCTAGTAGTTCTCGAGCAATGACATGTCGTTGGACTTCACTGGGGCCTTCCCCGATTCTTCTGATACGCATCTCGCGAAACCATCTCTCAAAAGGCAGGTCTTTTGCTACGCCAAGGCCACCGAACATTTGCATACAACGATCAACCACTCGGCCACCCGCTTCGGTGGCCACCAACTTTGCCATAGCCGCCTCTTTCCTGAAATTTTCGCCTCGCTCTGCTTTAGCAGCCGCCTCTAAAGTAATCCACAACGATTGTTTGATATCGATTTCATTATCGACCAGCATCCACTGAATTGATTGTCTCGTGGATAGCGCAGCACCGAAAGTCTCTCGTTGTGGCACATAGTCGATCGCCATCTCCTGGGCCTTAATGGCGACGCCAATGCATCCGGCAGCATAGGGTATTCTCTGCCGAGTCAGCCGGTCATTGGCAATGGCAAATCCTTTATTGACCTCTCCCAGTATATTTTCGTCGGGCACTCGCATATCTTCGAACTGCAGCTCGGTCGCGTAATGCGCTGATCGTAAGGTGTGAACGATCCGTCGAACATGAAATCCAGGAGTATCGGTGTCTACGATAAAGCAAGTCACACCGTTTCGGCCTTTATCTGAATCGGTTCTAGCAAAAACCAATCCAAACTGAGCCCTGTCAGCCCCGCTAATCCACAACTTACTTCCATTTATAATCCAATCGTCTCCTTCACGAACCGCTTTGGTTTGTATCGCTCGAGCCGGATCAGAGCCACCGGATGGTTCGGACAGACCAAAAAACCCTCTTTTTTCTCCTCGTAAAGTCGGATAAAGGTATTTTTCTTTTTGTGAATCTGTCGCCTCAAACAGCTGTGCTAATCCTGCCCCCCCAAAGGTCCCATAGCATGGCGCATAAAGTCCTGCGCGGTGTTGCGACATTTCAACGGCGACCAGCGTTCGGGTGACCAAATCAATTTCGGGACCACCATATTCAAGTGGAATATCTAACCCATAGAGCCCCATCGATTTGGTTTTCTCGACGAGGCGATCCCGATCTTCAGAGCTGATTTCATCAGCATCGGGATCAAGATCAAGTTCAAGTGGTAAGATTTCTTCTCGCACAAAACGTCGTACCATCCCGATAACCATGTCTTGTTCTTCTGTAAGTTCTAAGTTCATTATTTCGGGCTCAGACGACCCAACTTAATCGGCTCATTGTTCTTTGGATACGCACCGTAATCAAATTGGTACAACATCATCAACTCCTTATAACGACTCCAATAACCTGTGGTTACTTCCCAGCGGACGAAAGCAGCTTCAGAAAGATTATCCGACAATTCAGTAATCTCCCCTTTTAAGCCGAAAGCACTCTTAGCTCCGGCGTATCCGATGTAAATTACCTTTTTGGCAGGATCAGCTAATTGAAAAACCCCCAAATTTCCTTTGAGCTTATCCTTCGCAGTCGACAGTTCCATCCACTCTTTCTCTAGGCGAATAGTCAATCTAAATCCACTTCACGTTTCTGTTTAGGCATAATCGAAATCTCCATGGGATCGAACTGCTCCATGTCTATATCTATCAGATACGGCCCGTCTTCTTCCATCGCCGCATCAAAAGCTTCCGCGAATTCTTCCACACTGGAAACCCTTATCCCCGGCACGCCCATACTTCGCGCCATCTTAGCAAAGGCGATTTTCCCTAAATCCGTCTCATTAATTCGACCAAATCGCGTTTCTTGCAACCATCTCAACACGCCGTAACCAGAATCATTGAATACACAAACGATCACCGGAACTTTGTATTGAGCAGCGGTAGCCAATTCGGTCGCGTGGAACATGAAACCCCCATCTCCATGGATCACCACTGTTTTCTTACCCGTAGCAATGGCTGCGCCAATACTCATCGGGAACCCCGGTCCGATCGCCCCAGAAGTGGGATTAATTGATGTTCGAGGTTCGTATATAGGGAACTGCTGATTTCCCCAATTATAAGCGGAGATCGTTTGATCCCTAACGAACAGACCATCTCGGGGCAATTTGCTCCGAATCATATCCATCACCTCAGGCCAATCTTTGCCCAGCCTCGACCTCATGGCACTTTGAACGCCTTCCCTAGCCTGAAAAAGCCCTTCATTGAACTGACTATCGTTCTTAGACACTTCAGATATTAGAGGTTTCAAATGGGTCAACGCAGATTTAGCATCACTCAACACTCCTATCGTTGCATGATGCGTTCTGCCTATCATATTTCCATCAATATCAATTTGAATAAGCTCTCCAGGAGGAGTTTGAGAATGAAATTGACCATCAACCCCTACCGCAAACTTAGTACCAATCGCGATCGTTAAATCGGCATCTTGGATCGCGTTATAGATCCCGGCACTATTGTAATAGTTGCCCATGCACAAACGATGATCTTCGGGGAGCACCCCTCTGCCATCTACAGTCGTCAATACGGGAGCATCTAGAGCCTCAGCCAAATCCATCAACTCATCGCTCGCCTGGGAACTAATTACCCCGCCGCCTACAACAAAAACACGTTTGGTAGCCTGTTTAATTTTATCAGCAACCTGCAACATAACCTCGGGATCAGCTTCAAATGCAGCATCTGGAGGGATATTTACAACAGCGCTTTGGGTTTCCGCGTATTGCAGATCTATAGGTATCTCGAGCGCTCCAGGCTGTGGGCGACCAGTAAACATATCAGAAATCACTGCCTGAAAAGCACCAGCAAGTTGACTGATATGACGAGGACTCTCTACCCGACGACAAACAGCACTCAGCATCTGAACTTGGTTTTCTGCCTCATGAACATAGGACAACCCTTTGCCATAAAAACTGGTATCAGCCTGGCCCGTAATCACTAACACCCGAGAGGATCCAAACTGAGATTCATACAGTCCTGTAACCGTATTCGAGGTTCCTGGTCCTGTTGAGGCAATCATGACGCCCATGTGACCGGTTGCCCTCGCGTAACCGTCAGCTGCATGGGTACCCGCTTGTTCATGCCTGACATCAATTATCTTGGTTTTACCAAGCCGATTGATCGCATCAAGCAAAGGCATGTTATGAATGCTTACAATCGCAAATACGTGCTCCACCTCTATTGAAGCCAGGCCTTCTGCAACCAAATCCGCGCCAATGTAGCTCATGCGAGTCCTCCCTAAAATTGCACCACTCTTTCGATCTTTTACATCCTCTCAAAAATCAGCGGTGTGCTTAATTCACTGAAGTCCAGAGACTTTGACTCTCAGATTTTTTAACCAGTAGCCTTTTATTTCTCGCGTTCTACTGGATTAGACAAAGTGCCTATCGGCGCCACCTCGATTTGAACCAAATCACCCTCATCCATGAATACGGGTGGGTTACGTGCAACGCCCACTCCTCCAGGAGTGCCTGTAACAATGACGTCACCTGGCTCGAGTTCTACAAAGGTCGAGCAATACTCAATCAATTCTTCAAACCCGTGAACTAAAAGTTCCGCTTTCGCATTTTGCATCACTTCACCATTTAATTTGGTGGTAATTTCCATTTGGCTAAGATCGCCAACCTCGTCTGGAGTCATCATCCAAGGCCCGAATCCACCAGTGCTCGAGAAATTCTTACCTGGAGTAAACTGGCTGGTATGCCTTTGATAATCACGAACACTGCCATCATTGTAAATACCAAAGCCCGCGACATGAGACAGCGCTGCTGCGCGCGAGATTCGCCTACCACGTTGACCAATGATCATGGCTATTTCGCCTTCAAAATCCAGCGATCGAGACTCTTTGGGGCAAATAATTGGTTTGTCATGGGCTACTTGAGCCGCCGCGAATCTAACAAATATGGTGGGAAAACCTTCGCCCCCTCGCCCTGTCTCTTCTTGATGAGCTTTATAATTTAATCCCACACACAGTATTTTATTTGGGTTGGTGATAGTGGGAGCATAATCAACCTTCTCTAGCGATACATCTGCAGAGTCGCCACATTCCCGAACCAATGAGCTCAAAGCTCCGGCCTCTAAAACATGCCGCAAACTCACGAACTCGCTTCTGCTTCCAGCGTCTACAACGCCTTCGCCATCACGGGTCACGTAACCAAATGTCAATTCCTGCTCATGATAAAAAGATAACCATCTCATCTATCAGCTCACCCTACTCATCGAACATGATAACGCTTCGAGCAACCTCACCTGTTTCCAGTGCAGCCATACCTTCGTTTATCTCACTCAATCCAATTCGATTAGATACCAAGTCATCCAGGTGCAAGCGACCTTGTAGATAAAAATCCACGAATCTAGGCATATCAACCCGAAATCTATTAGATCCCATCATGGAGCCTTGAATTTTCTTCTCGGCTAAAAAATCCACTCCATGCACTGTCACCATATCTCCTGGCGGAATCATTCCTATGATAGTCGCCGTTCCTCCACTTCGCAGCATCTGAAAAGCCTGCTCTGCAGTAATCTTCAGCCCAATGGCTTCAAAAGAATAGTGAACACCACCACCGGTCATCTCGATCACCTCACCCACGGGATTACCACTTGATCCATTGACTGTATCAGTAGCACCAAATTTACGAGCAAGTTCCAATTTAGACTCGACCATATCCACCGCGATTATTCTCGACGCACCCGCTATCGCGGCGCCATTTATTGCGGATAATCCAATGCCTCCGCATCCGATCACTGCCACCGTGCTGCCAGGTTCAACTGCCG
>CAZYHH010000251.1:0-4944 GCA_964647295.1 uncultured Pseudomonadales bacterium | reverse complement strand
CCGAAGCAAAAGGCAATGTCGAAGTTTCTGCTGCAGCGTCGATCTTAAAAAACTCGGCTACACATGTCTCACAAACGCGTGCGGACCTAACTCTTGAGATTATGGGTGATCAGGGCCTTGGCTGGGAGGGGGATGCTTTCGATCCCAATGAATTGGAAACCGTTAGAAGCTGGCTGTATGGCATGGCGGCCTCCATTGCCGGTGGCTCATTCGAAATCCAATACAACATTATTTCTAAAAATATTCTGGGCCTGCCCGAAACGACCCAGCAAGGCTAAGCACTTTTGAGGAGAATAGATATTGGCGGCACTGACTAACGAGCAATCTTTGATGCGCGACCAGGCCAAAGCCTGGGCAAGCAACCAAGCACCCGTGCAAAAGTTTCGCGCCATGCGAGATAGTAGCATCGAACAGCGCTTTGACGCTCAAACCTGGACAGAGATTATTGAGATGGGATGGACCGGCATCCTGATCGCAGAAGAATATGGCGGGTCTGATCTTGACTACCTGACTTTTGGCGTTGTGCTGGAGGAACTTGGGCGACAGTTGACGGCTTCGCCATTGTTCGCCTCCGCCCTGGTCGGTGCGACAGCGCTGAACATTGCCGGCAGCGATAAACAAAAACAAACTTTCCTACCTAAAATCGTCGATGGTAGCGAAATCCTGACACTTGCAATTGATGAATCGAATCGACATGCCCCTACCGAGGTAGCGCTAACAGCACGCTCCACAGAACGCGGATTTAAACTTAGCGGCAAGAAAGGCTTTGTACTTGAAGGCATGGCCGCGACAACCTTTATCGTCACAACAAGAACCAGCGGTGAACCCGGAGACACCAACGGCATCACATTATTTCTGGTTTCCGCAGATGCTTCAGGGCTTGAACGCGAATTCTTATCCACCGCAGACAGTCGAGGCTATGCAAACGTCTCCTTTAACGATGTTGAAGTTTCTGCCAATTCGGTCCTGGGAACAGTCAATGAAGGTTGGGACGCACTAGATGCCATTCTAGATCGTGCACGGGCGGGTCTCGGCGCAGAAATGCTCGGGTGTGCCGCCCAGTCCTTTGATATGGCCTTGGAGTATTTGAAGACACGGGAACAATTTGGCGAAGTAATAGGTTCATTTCAGGCACTTGGACATCGCGCTGCGGCATTGTTCACAGGTCTGGAACTGGCTCGTTCCTGTGCAGAGGCAGCACTCCAGGCGATCGATGAAGAGGTGCCGAACATCGCTCAAATGTGTTCACTCTCCAAAGCGCGTTTGAGTGATTATCTGCATGAAATGTCGACTCAGCTCATCCAGATTCATGGCGGCATTGGTATGACCGACGAGTTTGACGCGGGCTTCTACCTTAAACGTGCACGCGCATTGGAAGTTCGTTATGGCAATGCAGGCTTTCACCGAGACAGATATGCGTCAGCGCTTGGGATTTAGTGTTTAGAGTGGTACAAAAAGTGGTACAAATATTAAATTAACTAGTTTTATTAGAATAAAATATTTTTATAAAACAATAATTTATATAATTAATTTGGCGGAAGAGGTATGCGTCATATCGTCAAAAATATGCTATTAAAAACAATGACTTATAATAATTTACTGTGTTCATAATTGCTGAGTACCCAAACCAGTACCCAACCAAAATGCTAAATTCCACCAGCTAAAACCTTCAATTATTCCATCTCGACCACACCCTCGGGCCACTCTCCGCATACTCAGCTGGGACTCCTACTGTTATCTAGTATTAGTAATTTGGGCGAGTTAAATCATCGCGGTGGTTGTTGGAGAAAATTTTTATCTTGTTTTGATATAGAACTAGATGGTGTGAGCTTATCTCAAGATGATTTAAGATCCATCATAGACCTAATGGTAGGCTGCTTTGATAACAAAAAAAGAATATGGAGACACTTTATGCGTTTAATTTCATTAACATGTAGTACGGTTTTAGCGTTGGTGTTAATTTGGCCCGGAAGTGTGTGGAGCGATGGAGATGCATCCGAAGAAGAAGTCTGGGCGTTTATTAAGGAGTGCTCACAAGCATCCAAATCTGAAAGCGAATCATTTCATGATTGTTTCCACGAAGACTTTCTTGGGTGGCAGAATTCTGACCTAGTTCCTCGAACTGCAAAGGCAAATCGAGCATTTACTCAGCTTCAATTCGAAACCACCGATATACTCGCTCAGGATTTAAGACCCATTGGACTAAGGGTGTTCGGTAACTTTGCAGTTGCACACTACTATGTTCAATCAATAGAGCGGGACCAAAATGGGCAGAATATTGAAAAACGAGTGCGCTGGACCGATGTCTTACTAAAAGAAAATGGTCGCTGGTACTGGGTTGGTGACCATGGAGGGGCGGTTACTATTGGGCAGCCCTAGATTGAATTAATTCCAATATGTCTGATTCGGCGAAGAGCGTTTTGGATATTAAGGTAAGAACTTTACTGTCGGTAAGAACCTTGCGGTAGATCATTTAGGTTGAGTTAATAAGATCAGAACGAATGGACAGACAACCTCCACTATAGGGTTTGTCTTGTCTGTCCTGCAACACCTGCAACAGTACTTCCCTTATCGACGTATATACGCGCGCCATATACGCCTATAAATAGAAAGGTGTTGCAGCCGTTGCAGAATTGATTTCCCCTATCTCGACCCCACCCCCGGGGTACTCTTACCGATTGTTCTAGTGCTCATCTCAAATATTGAGGAAGTATTTTGCAACGAATTTCTAGTACTTTGGGTATAAGTAATAAAGGTATTCTCAAACGGACCCAGAAAATGAAAAAATGCGCTTTAGGGATTATTATTTATCTATTTGGCACGGCTTCGGGTGCTTGGTCAGATACATACACTCATTCGATCTCGGATATCGAATCTTTTGTATTTGAAGGGGTCGATTTTGAGATTGCTTGTGGAGTCGAAAACCACGTAGTAGTTAAGGCGAAGTCTGAAGATGATTTTGGGCTTATAAGTGATGAAAATAAGTTAAAAGTTAAATCGATTTCAAATCGTAATTGGTTTAGCTGGAGAGGGCGTCCCACGGTCTTTGTTAAAGCAACGGTGCAGAACGCACCGACTCGAATAAAAGCCAGAGCATCAGAAGGAACTGTATCTGAATGTTCATGGAATCAGGGCTCCTTGGAAATGCACGCCACTGCGGGCTCTGAAATTCGCATCTCATCTTTTAGGGGAAATCTCTCTAGAGTTCAGATAGATGCTTCCTCGAACGGAGACGTAGAATTAAACGGTGAAATGTCGATCGTCGAGTTGGAGGTTGATGTCTCGTCTGGTGCGTCTGTGGAATTAGGGGGTGCGATAAGTGCTTCCGAACTCGACCTGAAAGCCTCGTCGGGGTCAGATTTTGAATCTGATGAAAATCAGAAGATCCAGCGTGCAAAGGTGAATTTAAGTTCAGGAGCGACAGCGGAAATTTGTGGAGCACAAGGAGTATCTGGAAATTTGTCGAGTGGCGGTCTTTTGGAGGTAGGTAGAAGGGCATATCCAAACTCAATGAATATTGATAAGAGCTCAGGTGGCCGGGTGGAATTTGACTGTAATTAAGGAGATCGTATGGACTTGGGTGTTTTAGTACCAATATTGGGGATAGTCTTTACTTTTGGGATGCCGGTAATGATTATTGGCTTGGTTTTGTACTTTAAACACAAAAATCAGAGGTTATTTCAGGAGAGCTTGCAGGAATTGGTAAAGAGTGGGCAGGAATTATCGCCAGAGTTATTGTCTAGCTTACCAGGGTATCGTGAGGCAGAGAGCAGGCCCAGGAATGATGTCCGAACAGGTATTATCACGGCGGGGGTAGGGCTAGGTTTAGTGGTCTTTGGTTTGGCACAGGAAACGGAAGCGATTGGCCCTGGCCTACTGGTTGCAACAGTTGGAGTATCCTTTTTAGGTTATGGCCTATATGACAAGTACAAGAATTCCGACCTTAACGACGAGTGAAATCCGACGCAGAGCTTATCCGTCTGACCTTGTCTCAGGGTAGCCACTATTATGGGCTGTTGATTCGTCGCTATTCAGATTACGTTTTCGGACTTTGTGTGAGGCTCACAGCCGGTGATAGGACTCTTGCGGAGGACATCTCTCAACAAGCTTTTTTAAAAGCTTTCCTTTACTTAAAACGATACGATGTAGCCAGGGATTTTAAGAATTGGCTCTCCGGTATCGTTGTCAATTGCTTTAAGGATGTTGCGCGTCAGGAGGCGAAACACTTGGGTGCAACTCTGGAAAAAGACTATGCATATGAACCCGATCTAGAAGAAAACAGAGACTTTTTTCGATTGATCAGGAACCTTTCTATCGATGATAGGACTATAGTGACACTCAGATTTGTATACGATTTTACAGTTGATGAAATCGCTGAAATTTTAGGAATTAAATCAGGGACCATAAAATCTAGGATCAGTCGATCTTTGGAGAAAATGAAATGAAAGACCTGGATACTGTTTTTAACACTGAGAAAGAAAGAAGCTATGAAATAGGCGATCAAGATTTGTTTGTATTCTTGGCGTTAACAAAAATTGCTCAAGAAGAGGCATTGAAAAGCGCCAACAGAAATCTCACTCTAGTGTGTCTATTTGTTTTACTTGGGCTTTCTTGGTTTATCAATCCAGTACAAAAAGTATTAGTAGATATTTTGAATTATTTCAATTGGCTTTATTTCGTCGACCTGTTTGATTTATTAGTTATAAGTATTGTGTTGACTTTCTTCGCCTTGGTGATGGTGAAGGAAAGGGCTTTGTGGTAGCAGGAGTAGATCTATGTGTGGGGTGCGGTTTTCTTCCTCGTAGTTTAGGGCCTTTTGGCAGCCCAGTCTCACGTGCATCGTTTTCTAATTTGTTTAGTTGTATCACTTTCTGACGATACTCCTCAATAGCAGCTTGAGCTCGGCCTTATATAATGAGTTAGGGACTCCTTCGCCTAAGGAGC
>CAZYHH010000250.1:3481-4965 GCA_964647295.1 uncultured Pseudomonadales bacterium | reverse complement strand
CATCCTCACGAATCTCGACCCAGTCTGCCAGACGCTCATTCACAAGCTTGATCAATACGCGATCCCGTACGTGCTGTTGGTCGATGACAAGGACGAGGCGCTGCGACTGCATGACCAGGGGTTCGTGGTTGCCGTGGGCGACACGGACGATCCGGAAGCTTTCCGAAATGTCTGTGTCGAGCAATCGGCGATGGTCGTTGCCACTGGCAAGGACGAGGCTAACGCCAACATTGCTTTCACAGTACGCGAGTTGGTGGATAATAGGGTGAAGGTGGTCACTCTCGCCAAGTCGGAGGCATCGGTTGATATACTGGAGTTGGCAGGGAGCCAGAATGTCATTCGGCTTGGTGACATGATGGGGCAGTTCCTTGCGCGCCGCACAATTGGTAACGATGCCATGGCACACGTGATCGGGCATTTCGACGAACTACTCATTGCCGAGGCCATGGTTACCGGCACACCGATCGTTGGGAAAACTCTGGCCGAGTGCAACTTTAGCGAGATGACTCACACCAATGTGGTCGGTGTGTGGGATCGCGGTGAATATAAGGGTGCTGGTCCGGACACCCGGATCAGCGAAAGCACCGTCCTCGTGTTGGCCGGTTCCAAGGAGATGATTCAGCACTACAACCAGGTGTTTTGCATTTATCACGCTGAGGAATCCCACGTGGTCATCATCGGTGGAGGGCGCGTGGGCCGGGCCACCGCGCGGGCCTTGGCCAAGCGCGGGCTCCGGTACACGATAGTCGAGGAGTTGCCAGACCGCATTCGCAACAAGAAATACTACGTGTACGGCAGTGCCGCCCGGATCGAGGTGCTCGAAGAGGCCAAAATCAGAGAAGCCTCCACGGTCATTATCACCACTGCCCAGAACGACACCAATATTTACCTGACCATTTACTGCCGCAAACTTTGCCCCGACATCCAGATAATCAGCCGTGCCAACTCCGAGCGCAACATCAGCACGCTGCACCGTGCCGGGGCCGACTTCGTCGCGTCGTATGCCTCGATGGGGGCGAACATCATTTTCAATCTCCTCAAGCACAGCGACATCCTGATGGTGGCCGAGGGGCTCAACATTTTCAGGATCGAGCTGCCCGAGCACCTTGAGGGCAGGTCACTCGTCGAGTCCGGGATTCGCGAGCGATCCGGCTGCAGTGTGATTGCCATCCAACGAGAAATCGATGGCCGCGACACGCACTTGATCCATCTGGATCCAACTGAGTCGTTGCAGGCCGGCGACGAGTTGGTGCTCATCGGCAACATTGAGTCTGAGGAAATTTTCCTCAAGACCTATGTCAGCTCCTAGGACTCTCCATTTAAATAAACCAACTTCTTCGTTGGATTAGTTTAGTTATCCTATTGTGTTCCTAATTGCGTGTGATCGAGGTATCCAAACTGGGCCACTATCGAAGTGCCCAAGTTGAGAAGATACTTAGCAATCAAGGGGATGTATTAGAGTATATTAACAGGGCAATTGATTT
>CAZYHH010000250.1:0-3470 GCA_964647295.1 uncultured Pseudomonadales bacterium | reverse complement strand
AGGGTATTCGGGATTCAAGAAATCCCTGCTGCAGAACAATTGACCGTCATCCAAGGGGAATGTCGATATACAGGATGGGTGGGAATACCGTCGCTTCTTTTTGATGCGTTGGTTAGGTTTTTTTCAGTTTTAGAAGATGGATTTTTAGTCGGTCGATCAGGACAGCGACGAGAATGACGGTGCCGTAGATGACTTTCTGCATGTGTGATTCGACACCGGTGAGGTTCATGCCGTTGTTGATGACGGCGATGATGAATGCGCCGATGAGTGTTCCCGTAATTCTCCCCTGGCCACCGGCCAAACTGGTTCCTCCAACGACAACGGCTGCGATGACTTTTAACTCAACAAGATCGCCGGACTTGGGGTCGCCGGTGGTGTGGAGGGACGCCTCCATCACGCCGCCCAAGCCGGCCAGTAATCCGGTGAGCGTGTAAACGAAGAGCAGCACCCATTGCACCGGTACGCCGGAGAGGCGAGCGGCTTCCGGGTTACCCCCGACGGCGTAGATGTAGCGGCCGATTGAGGTTCGGGTCATCATCACATGGGCCATGGTAAACAGGATCAGCATGAGGATCACGCTGTTGGGCAGGCCAAAAAAGTCGCGTCCTCGCCCAAGCCAACCGAAAGCCTCGTTCGCAACAGGAATTGGGGCTGAGTCGGAAAAAATGAAGGCCAAGCCCTTGGCGATGAACATAATGCCGAGCGTGGCAATAAAAGCGGGGATACGGAACAGGGTGACTAGTCCACCGGTGAAAAACCCGGTCAAGCTGCAGACGAGTGTCCCAGCCAAGACCCCGAGCCAGAGGTGTCCGGTGGTCGGTGCGTCGCCACCCAATGATTGAATGGTCAAAGCCGTGATGACTCCGGAAAAAGCGATCAGACTGCCTACCGAGAGGTCGATACCTGCCGTAATAATGACCATGGTCATCCCGATGGCGATGATGGCGACCACGGAAATTTGCTTCATCACATTCAACAGGTTTTCCTTCTTCAGGAAGTTGGGCCACAGGTAACTTTCCGGTTGGAAGATCTTGGCCTTGACCAAGCCGGGGTGCGCTTGGCCGAGCTTGGCTAGGTTGACATTTGCAAAGTTGGCCATGTGTTTGTCGGCAATGATACCGGCAAGTCCCTTGCCGGTGTTCCCGAAGTCGGTGAGTGCCTTGCGGGCATCAGTTGGCTTTCCAACGGTGGTTGAGTCAACGGAAACGCCTGCTTGAGTCAATTGCTCGCTCAATGTCTTGGCAAACGATTCGCCTTCGCCTCCTTGGCGGGCGAGTACGATGACTTTGGCTTCTGCCGGCAGTTCGTCGCTAACGCGCTTGGCCAAGCGCTCGGCAGCAGAAATGCTCGTTGGCGATTGTTCTTCAATCGTGACGTAACTAAACCAACCGCACAGCAGGGCAAGTACGAGCAGGGTTCCGTAATCGAACAAAAGCTTTGTGTAATCGTTTTTTTTCAAGCGGCTAATGTTTCGCGTTTAGCCGCGAGTTTCATAATATCTTCTTGTGTTGCGTTGGCGATATCGGTGATTTCGCCGGTGATATGGCCTTCGTTCATGACGAGAACTCGGTCGCTCATGCCGAGGATTTCGGGTAGCTCCGAACTGATCATGAGAATGACTTTACCTTGTTCAGCGAGTTGATTGATGAGTTGGTAAATCTCGTATTTGGCACCAACGTCGATGCCCCGAGTGGGCTCGTCAAAGATGATCACTTCGGCAATTCGCTGTAGCCATTTGGCGAGTACGACTTTTTGTTGGTTGCCGCCGGAGAGGGTGGCTGTGATTTGTTCGGGGTCGGCGATTTTGATTTTGATTTGATCGACGTAGTGGAGGAACTCCCGTGATTCCTCCCGTTGGCGGATGAAGCCAAGCGAGGCAAACTGGCTCAGGTTGGGCAGGCCGAAGTTTTCACGGGCGGTCTGGTCAAGCACCAGGCCGTGAGTCTTGCGATCCTCGGTAAGCAGACAGATGCCCTGCCGGATGGCGTCGCCCGGTGACTTGATCTTAAGCGGTTTGCCGTCGAGGCGGATCACGCCATGTTCAGGACGGTCGGCACCGAATAGCAGTCGGGCGGTCTCGGTGCGACCGGCACCCACAAGACCGGTGAGACCGAGCACTTCGCCGGCTCGGATATTGAATGAAACCCCGCGCACTCGGGAGCCGCGTCGAAGGTTCGTGACTTCGAACCGCGCTTGCCCAAGCGTAGCCTCGCGCTTGGGAAATTCCTTCTCGAGACTGCGGCCGACCATTAATTTGATCATTTTCTCGCGAGTGAGGCTGGTAATTGGCCGGGTATCAATGTGCTCCCCGTCGCGCAGGATGGTCACACGGTCGGCAACCTCGAAAATTTCATCCAGCCGATGACTGATGTAGATGATGCCGATGCCGTTTGACTTGAGTTCATCAATAACCCTGAACAGGCCCTTGGTTTCGCGTGGCGAGAGGGCGGCGCTGGGCTCGTCCATGACGATGATGCGGGCATTCTGGGCGAGTGTCTTGGCGATCTCGACGATCTGTTGCTGGGCGACGCTAAGTTGACGGCACTCGGCTTCGATCGGGATATCGATGCCAATACGCTCAAACAGATCCCTTGTCTTTTGTGATTCTTTGCGTTTGGGGATGAAACTAATTCGGCCGGGTTCCTGCCCGAGGAAAATATTTTCGCGTGCGGTCAGGTAAGGAACAAGGTTGAACTCCTGATAAATGATGCCGATACCGGAGGCCTGCGATAACTGCGGCGTGGCAACGTTGGCCGCTTGGCCGTTGATCTCAATGGTGCCTTCATCCGGTTGATGCGCGCCACCGAGTACCTTGATCAGCGTGCTTTTGCCTGCGCCATTCTCACCGAGCAACGCCAGCACCTCGCCGGCTTGCAGCGTGAGGTCGACTCCCTTGAGCGCCTTGACACCGGGGAACGACTTTCGAATGCCGCGCATTCGAAGCAGCGGTGTTTCGGTGGGCAGGCCAGGAGTGGGGGGCATGCAGTCGGGTTACTTCAGGTCGGGATCGTTATCGGCCATCGCCTTGTCGTACAGCGTAGCCGGGATGAGGGCATCCTTTTCGTACTCCTCACCCGCAAGGTACTTCATGATGTTCTGGACGATCTGCCGCCCCATCTTGTCCGGATGCTGGATCGGATCGGCGAAAATTTTGCCGTCCTTGATGCCCTGTTTACCGTCCAACTGACCATCAAAACCAATGATCTTGATTTGATCCTGTTTCTTGGCTTCCTCGATGGCGGTGTAGGCGCCCAGTGCGGACGGGTCGTTGATCGCGAAGACTGCATCCAGGTCGTCGTGTGCTTGGAGGGCGTCTGCGGTCGATTGGTACCCCTCGGTGCGGGCTCCATTGCCGTTCAGTTCGGCAATGATTTCAATTTTTCCTGTAATGCGACTGGAATTGTGTGCGTTGATAACTTTCTTGAAACCGGCCACGCGCAGCACGCAGGAGTGGGCTTTCTTGAAATCCA
>CAZYHH010000249.1:0-4969 GCA_964647295.1 uncultured Pseudomonadales bacterium | reverse complement strand
GCTTTTAGGTATTTTTCTGATTTCTCTTCGATCGTATGAGGAGCATGGTCGGTTGCGATGACATCGATGAGATCATCTATTACCGCCTTTCTCAGACTGTCTCGGTCAGTTCGCTTTTTGATTGCTGGGTTGCACTTGATTAGAGCGCCTTTGGATTCGTAGTCTTCATCAGAAAAGAATAAGTGGTGAACGCAGGCTTCCGCAGTAATTTGTTTGTTTTCCAATGGGCCTTTTTCAAATAAGGCGAGCTCCTTCTCTGTGGTGAGATGAAGTACGTGTAGTTTGGTGCCATATTTCTTTGCCAGTGATACAGCAAGCGAACTAGATTTATAACAGGCATCTGTGGAACGTATATGAGGATGTTCGCTAAATGGAATTTCCTCCCCCCACTTTTTTTGGGCTTCTTGCTCGGCTGCCAAGATCGTTGGAGTATCCTCGCAGTGGGTGGCAACGAGGAGATCAGTGGAAGAAAAGATACTTTCGAGAGTCCGTTGGTTGTCGACTAGCATATTGCCGGTACTGGCGCCCATGAATATTTTTATTCCACAGGTTAGCGCTGGATTGACTCCTTTTATGTTTTCAAGGTTGTCATTAGTCGCACCAAGGTAAAAAGCATAGTTGGCTAAGGATTTTTTCGCCGCTCGCGATCGTTTATCGAGAAGTTTTTCTTCACTGATGGTTAGGGGGTTACAGTTGGGCATTTCCATGTAGCTGGTGATGCCCCCGGCCACTGCGGCGCGAGATTCTGTAGCGATTTCTGCCTTGTGCTCAAACCCGGGCTCTCGGAAATGAACCTGGTCATCGATCATTCCTGGGATCAGATAACCTCCATCTGCATCTATCGTGTGTGCTACATCAGTTGAGAATCTATTTATCCCAGCTATTCGATCACCATCGATTAACAGGTCTCCCTCGATTATCGATCCTTCGTTGACAATTCTCGCGTTGACGATTTGTTGTTTCATAGTTTTATTTTTATTTTTGCTTCTAGTTCTACTGGAACGCCGAACGGCAGTTCCGCCATTCCAACCGCCGAGCGCGTGTGCGCCCCAACCACAGGTCCAAACACCTCCAGGATTAGATCAGAGGCGCCGTTGATGACCGGTGGAATTGCGTTAAATCCTGGGGCGACGTTTACCATCCCAAACAAATGCAGCCATGAGTCAACCCGGTCCAGTGCGCCTAAAGTTTCTTTGATGGTTGCTAGAAGACCCAAAGCAGATTGTCTGGCGATCTTGTACGCTTCTTCCGGACTGATTTCTTCCCCTACCTTGCCTAGGGGTTTGGCGACTGCTCCATTTTGATCGGTGGGTACATGCCCCGCCAGATACATTGTGGTGCCGTCAAGTTTAGCTAACTGAAAAGGGAGATTTTTTGTATCCATTGGCGAGGGTAGCTCAATGGACAATTCAGTTAATCTGTCATCAATACTCATAATATTTTCACCGTGTGTTGTTTCGATCTATTTTCAGTCTGTCGTCGGATAAGTAACACTGTAATCAGAAGACCTTCGGTAGTCATTAATCTTCGTTGCCTGAGTTGAGCTGTTCTTTATCCGATCGCTTGTTACTTTTTTTGGTTCTCGGTGGCAATCCTTATCGGTTATGATACCGCCAATTCACTCGCCTCGTCAGTAGCCTAGAGTAATAGGTATGCGGTGGGCTGTTCACACAGGGAAGTAGGTTTTTATGTTTAAGAGATTAAATGACTGCCACAACACCAACGATTTTAGATTATTGGCGAAGCAAAGGCTTCCGTCTCCTATATATCACTACATTGATGGGGGAGCAGACGATGAAGTCAGCTTGAGACAGAACACAGAGGCATACGAGCGTTGTGATCTTGTCCCGAACGTTCTCAGAGGCGTTGAAGACATTGACATGAGCGTTACTTTGATGGGGAAGAAAATCAGATTTCCATTGTTTTTTTCACCTACGGCTCTACAACGCCTCTTTCATTATCAGGGAGAGAGGGCGGTAGGTAAGGTTGCTGAGGAATTCGGTACTTTCTTTGGGATTTCGTCTTTAGCTACTGTAAGCATTGAAGAGATCGCTGAAAAATACTCGTGTCCCAAGATTTTTCAATTGTATGTCCACAAAGATCAGGGACTAAACGATAGTATGATCGAAAAGTGCAAAGAGCATGATTTTGATGCGATCATACTTACTGTTGATACGATCGTAGGTGGCAATCGCGAAAGAGACTTAAGGACAGGTTTCACCTCTCCGCCAAAGCTTACACCTTCAAGCTTCTTGAGTTTTGCGATGCACCCGCAATGGGCTTTGAATTATTTGTTTCGCCAAAAATTTGAATTACCTCAATTACAGGATTTTGTAGACCAGGGCACAAACATTAACGTTTCCGTTGGTGACTATTTCAGCACCATGCTGGATCAGAATATGAATTGGGCGACGGTGGAAGAGATCAATAAGAAGTGGGGTAAGCCCCTTTGTTTAAAAGGCGTGATGTCGGTGGAAGATGCCAGGAAGGCAGTCGATGTTGGAGCAAGCGCTATCGCGGTGTCGAATCATGGCGGGAGACAACTGGATGGCACGCGCGCGCCCTTCGACCAACTAGCTGAGATAGTCGATGCGGTTGGAGACCAAGTTGATGTGATATGCGATGGTCGTATCCGACGTGGCACGCATCTGCTTAAGGCGTTATCTTTAGGAGCTAAAGCCTGTTCTGGGGGAAGAATGTACTTATACGCGCTCGCCGCCGCCGGACAAAAGGGTGTATCTCGTGCGATGGGATTAATGCAAGATGAATTGATACGGGGCATGAAATTGATGGGTTGCAGGAGTCTTGACGAGTTAGGGCGACACAACCTCCGATTCAGATAATGGTTTGTAGGCTCTTGATGTTCAGTGGATTTCAAAATAAAAGACTGGCCTTTAAGCGTTAGATTGATGATAAGGGTAGGGCGATGAATAAGGTAGAAGAGTCGGCAACCATGCGAGATTATGGGTTTCTGATGTTTATCACGTTATTGAACGTGATGAATTTTGTAGACCGACAGCTACTGGCGAGTTTCGGTAACTGGATTAAGCCGGAACTAGAATTAACAAACACTGAATTTGGTATTTTAACGGGACTGGCCTTTCTTTTATTTTATTCGGTTGGTGGCCTGTTTATGGGCGCGCTCGCGGATAAATTTAATAGGACGCGCTTGATCGCGATTGGATTGGCTTTTTGGAGCATTCTCACCGCTCTGTCCGGTGCTGCCAGGGGCTTTGTGAGTATGTTGATTCCTAGGATGTTGATTGGCGTCGGTGAATCAATGATGACGCCGACGGCCATGTCGCTGCTTTCTGATCGGTTTCCCGCTCGGCAGCTTGGGTTTGCTTCTGGATTTTATTACATGGGAGTACCTGTCGGTGTCGCGGCGAGTCTTTTTGTCGTGGCCTATCTCGAGCCTATATTGGGTTGGCGCGGCTGTTTTTATCTTCTGGGTGGTGTTGGCGTTTTTTTAGCGTTATTGATTGTTGTTTTTTTGAGAGAACCAAAACGTAAGCAGGTTGGTCAGAATCCAATTAACGAGCAAAAAGTCAGTTTTAAAGAAATAGTCACGACGCTAATAACAGCTTTGAAAAACTCTCCAGCCCTTCTGATGACGATTGGCGGGGGCGTCGCTTTTCATTTTGTTTTGGGCGCGGCCACCTTTGAGCAGTTGTGGTATGTGTAGGAGAGAGGTTTTGATCGCAGCGAGATTGCAGAAATCACGGGCTGGATAGGCATCGTGGGCGGGGTGCTCGGCAACTTGTTCGGTGGCATTGGTGGAGATAAGTTCTTAGCCAAGACGGGTTTGGGCCGACCAATGTTTCTCTTTTGGATCATGCTGATTTTTGCGCCGATCAATGTGTATTTTCGGTTCGTCGATCCAAGTTCTTTTTGGTTTTATGCGGGGTTGTTTGCAGGCTTTTTTCAGTTGGGCTGCTTTTACGGGCCGACTTTTTCTACTGTCCAAGAGCTGGTCCCGTCGACTATCAGGGGAACGGTGGTAGGTTTCTATATTGTGGCGCTAAATCTCATTGGTGTGGTCATTGGCGTTACTGCGGGAGGATTTATGATAGATTTGTTGCAGGCCGCTGGCAGCACCACAGCATATACCGACACTTTGTTGGTGTTTACTCTGATATCGCTCTCGGCGATACCTTTGTTCTTTTTTGCGGGACGGCGTTATGAACAGGATAGGCGGGCGCTTTACTCTAATTTTGGTGAAGGCCAGTCTTAAGATTGTTGGTCTAAGTAAGTACTAGCTTGGCAGTACCAAGCGACTAACTTAACTAGTCTTGTAACGGTATTTTTTTCTCAATTTGTTGGCTTCTCTGTGGTTGCCCATCTTTTCCAAGACTTTGGCAAGCTGCAACCAAGCGGCCCGCAGAATTTCTAATTTGTTTCTCGATAAATTGATGGCTTTATGGGCATATTGTTCCGCTAAATGTAGGTTCTCTTGTTGGAGGTAGCCCTCACTTAGTCGAATCCAGAGACTAGGGTCTCTTGGCGATAATCGAATTGCTCTTTCTAGAACGACAATCGCTTTGGAATAATCTTTTTCTTGCGTTGAATTATTTGCAGCGATTATCAGAGACGATTCAGCCGTTTCAGGTTGGTTGTTTTGGGGGGTTGAACTAGCCGGTTCGGAAGGTATCAATGCCGGGCTCGGCAGTTCCTGTACTTGGTCTTGATTTGGGGGTGAGCTGCTACAACCTGAATAGAAAGTCCACAATATGGCCAGATTAGCCCATCCCAAAATATTTCTATTCATTAGTCTTTGTACCTTGAGCGATAACGTCGTTGTTTGATACCACAACCAGGTTTGACCGGTAAAGTCGTCTTTTGCGCAATGGGTACACGAACCGTATTAGCGCAGTTTGATTTGGCGACAAGCCCTGTTGAAAACTCGACCTCGACTAGGTGGTCATCATTCGACTGTAGGATGGGGTCTATTCCTTGCTTGCTGATCAAG
>CAZYHH010000248.1:236-4969 GCA_964647295.1 uncultured Pseudomonadales bacterium | reverse complement strand
CAATAATATGGCCGCGCCTCCTATGGCTGCTCCTGCACCAAATAACAATTCCACAATTGCGCTGGGCACGAGAAGAACGAAATACTCCAAAGGATGATTGGCACCGTAATTGATTGCTCCAAGATTTTTGAATGAATGGTGTGCCCCGTGGCCAGATAAACGCCAAACGATTGGCCAGCGATGTTCGGCTCGGTGAAACCAATACCAGATCAGTTCACTCATGAAAAAAGCCAGTATTACTTGTGGGATCATCGGCCATTCGTGAGGCCACAGGTCTATTCCCAATTGGTTACGCAGATCCGATAGAGCGGGGTCAAGTGTGGAAGCATAAAACGGAGCCGCGACCATAGCGCTGTAAAAAAAGATAAAGACAACTAACAGGATCACTCCGGTTTTTTCTTTAGCCGGTAACAGCCAGTCTGGTCTAGCGGGCAATTGATATTCGATGATCCCGAGTACGACCTGCACACCAATCAAGATGAGCGGGTAAATAGTCAATGACTCCTGGTTGAGGTACCAAAGCGACAATACTGTTACAAGGAGTACCGGTTGAAGTGCGTACTCAATGAATGATGAGACCAGGCGCTTGCTTGACATCATGCTGATTTTTTTCTCGAAACGTTCACGCCTGATCCCCTTAGTTCGATGATCTTTCTTGATAAGCCCATCGACCCATTTATTCGTTAGTATAATGGCGTCAAAGACGTTATTTTGGAAGGGTAGACGTAATACTTGTTAGGAACCGATTATGAAGTCCATCAGGCTGGTTATTCTGGGTTCGATACTGATGTCACTTGGAGCGAGTGCAGTTTCAAATGACTTGGAAAGTGCAGAAGCATTTATCGATGCGTTTTATTCGTACGATGAAGTCCGCCTGGCCGAGACGATGGACGCGGGAGACGAGGGTGAGCGTGCGCTTTATTATCAGGCTTGGGCTGAGGCTGCTAATTATCAAATTACAAAACGCAGGCCGTGTACGATTGAAAATGGTTCTGCGGTCTGCAAAATCACGGTGACCGATGATTTTGGACGCGCTCTGGGCTATACAGCAACCGATACCTTTATCCTTACTATCGAGAACGATTTAATGGTTGGCGTTCAATCTCAAGGTGACGATCCGCCGATTTTTATGGAACTATTTGATTGGATATCGAAGAATCAACCCGAGGTTCTGGCTGGGCCGTGCGCCGAGATGTTTGCCGGAGGGCAAACACCCGGTGAGTGTTCGAGATCTGTCGTTCTGGCCGCTAATCAGTTTATGAAGGAACGAGGCTCTGATGACTGAAAACACCGAAACAGTCTCTGAGGGCGCGTTTTCTCCAGCTTACCGTTATTACGCGTTGGGGCTGCTGGTTGTCGTTTATGTCTTTAACTTCATCGATCGTTCGATTTTGGGTATTTTGGTCGAGCCGATAAAACAGGACTTAGGGGTTAATGACACGATGATGGGGTTTTTGGGTGGCATCGCCTTTGCTACTTTTTATACCTTCTTAGGCATCCCAATTGCTCGATTGTCAGACAAAGGATCCAGAAGAAATGTGCTGACCGTTTGCCTAGCTCTGTGGAGTGGAGCGACTGCCTTGTGTGGCTTGGCCGCCAATTTTTTTCACTTACTTTTTGCCAGGATTGGCGTAGCGGTAGGCGAGGCGGGAGCCAGTCCGGCGTCTCATTCGATGATTTCGGATATGTTTCCTCCGGATCGCCGAGCAACGGCATTGGGCATATATGCCTTAGGGATTCCGATCGGCACGATGCTCGGCAATCTCAGCGGTGGGTGGATTAACGAAGCATTCGATTGGCGGACAGCGTTTTTTGTCGTTGGATTACCGGGTGTTTTGTTGGCGGTGATCGTCAGACTAACATTAAGAGAGCCTCCTCGAGGCGCAGCAGAAGCCATCGAAGTGAAAAGCGACGACGCTCCCCCTGTTAAAGAGGTCTTTAAATATTTGTGGGCTAGGCGCAGCTTTCGCTTGATATCACTTGGGGCGGGATTACATGCTTTTGTGGGCTATGGAGTGGGTTATTGGATCCCTGCCATGTTCAGCCGTAGCCACGGTTACGGTACCAGTGACATGGGTATAGCATTGTTTTACCTGGGTTTTGCCTCGATCGCGGGGACCTTTTTAGGGGGATATTTAGGAGATCGTATGGCTGGCAGAGACGTTCGCTGGTATGTCTGGTTGCCAGGATTGGCGACGATGATTTCGGTGCCGTTTAGTGCTTATGTGTATCTTTCTGACTTCCCTTTTGCGGCCCTTTGGGTGTTAGCGATCCCTTACTTTTTTGGGGCATATTATCTAGCACCGACATTTTCACTAGCCCAGGGAATGGTCGGTCTGCGTATGCGTGCGCTGGCCTCAAGCATCATCCTGTTTGTCGCTAACATTATTGGTCTGGGGCTCGGTCCTCAGTTTACGGGAATAGCATCGGACGTATTATTTGTGACGACAGATCTTGGTCAAGATTCGTTACGGTGGGCCTTAGTCCTGAGTCTTATATTCAATGTCATCTCGGCGCTACTTTACCTCGGAGCAGGCAGAACACTTAAAGAAGATCTTGAAGCGTCGAAGAATTTTAATTGAGGTTCTAAAATTAAGGTAAGTCGGTTATTGGTAAATGAGATTCCAAAAGCTTGGGTCAATATGAGATTAAATTTATAAGTTATTGTTTTATATATAAATAATGGCGGAGAGGGAGGGATTCGATGCGCTAAAACGCTGTAAACCCTTATACCACGGGCTTCTTAGCTAGATTTACGTCTACCTGTACTTCAAATCCCGAATCTCATAAGTTACTGATGTTACTACTTATTTTATTTTACTAAATCATTCAGTGTGACAGCTGTCACACTACAAATCCTGCTTGGCTAAAGCACCAAGTGCTACATGGATGAAGCCAATTACGTAAAGAATTATGCCTACCGCTGGTTGGTTGAGGCGCAATTATCCCGCGGGTGTTAAATGCAAACTCTTGCAGGTATTTGATCGACCGTCTGCTGAAATTGTCACACCGATTCTCGTGAAGACAGGTCTTTAGTATCTATGGCAACGAGAGCGGCTGTGGGAGATTGATAGGGATCGTTTACCTCTATTTTTGATTCCTGATTTGGGTAGTGATGAAGTGAAGGCCTATTGTACTATCGTACATATTGTGTACGATAGTACAGATTATGAGATCAAGGCCATCACTATCGGTTCAGCAGATTGGCAGGCGGCAGCTTATTCTGGATACAACCCTAAAAATGATTGCCGCAGGTGGTATTGATTCGGTTACGCACAGAAAAGTTGCCGAAGCAGCTGGGATTCCGTTGGGATCAACAACCTATTACTTCGACTCCCGGGAGCATCTTTTACGGGAGGTGTTTGAGTATTACATCGCTATGGCAATGTCGCTGCATGAAAGCTTGAAAACTACGCCGATAAACAGTTCAAGCGACTTAGTCAACTTTTTGGTCGAACTTACCAATCGAGAATTTCAAGACGAACGATTGCTCCTCGCCGAGTATGAAATGACTTTGTTTGCGGCACGAAACGAGCGCATAGCCGGACTGCTGCACGAATGGGATAGCGTAATGGTCGCCAATATCGCCGAGGCGCTGACTGCGTTGGGAGCAAAACGGCCACAAGATGCAGGGCGCACGATCCTTCATTTCGTTAGAGGCTACGAGCTCGATGGGTTGAGCCGGCATACACCGGACCCAAATGGTTTTCGCCGTCGAATTCAGGACATGCTAGTGGCGTTCATAACGTGAGAGTGACTACTTACGCCTTCGTTCCCGGAAAATTTTGTAGTTAAAAAAGGAGCCCTCCATGCCTACACTTGAACATCTTGCGCGTGATGTCAGCAAACAAGAAATCTGGTCAGTGATCGATAAAGACGGTGGCGTGATCATAGATGACTTTCTTGGCGAGGATATGCTGAGCCAACTCCGTGAAGACTTCCTGCCGGCAGTCTTGAATTATGAACCCGGGGCAAAGGCCGGTCATGACTTCTGGAAGCAGTTTCACGGGACCCAAACCAAGCGTATGACCGGGCTTGCTGAGTTGTCATCTGCATGGGGAGATCTGCTTTGTGATCCCCTATACAAGGGCATGGCTGACCACTATCTTGGCGAAGACAACTACTATTTGAATACTGGACAGTTAATTTGCATTGGTCCGGGCGAGACGCCACAAATTCTTCATCGTGATGAATTGAACTGGCCTGAAGCGGCAGGGCAGGATCACGAAATCACAATCACAGCTATTTTTGCGTTAACCGACTTTACCGAAGAAAACGGAGCAACTGTTGTTGCCCCAGGAAGCCACAGATGGCCGGGAGTTATGCCAGAGGTAAGGCCGGATCAGACCTGTCGGGCAGTCATGAAAGCGGGCTCTGCCCTGCTCTATAGCGGTAAAGTCATTCATGGGGGAGGCGCCAATGTGTCCACAAACGAATGGAGACTTGGCCTGCATGCTGGGTTCGTTCTGGGCTGGTTGAGGTCTGAGGAGAACCATCAACTCACAACGTCCCTCGACGTTGCGCGCGAACTTTCTGATCATGCCCAGCGAATGCTGGCGTTTCGTTCCTACGTCCCGCCAAAAAGCGCGCGGCTCGGTATGGTCAACTATGAAGACTCTGGCGCTCTTCTCGACTAGTCGAATCTTTGGTTTTCTGAACGATAGCTTAATAAAACAATGGCTAAATTTATTTTGTTTTTTATGCTGATTCTGGCCGCACTTTTGGCAGATGGT
>CAZYHH010000248.1:0-226 GCA_964647295.1 uncultured Pseudomonadales bacterium | reverse complement strand
GGCGCTCTTCTCGACTAGTCGAAGGATGAGTTAACGGCTGCTTGCCAACCGTTACCGCGCCTCCATACTGTTGCCCAGGTGTCATCTGTTTGCCCGAAAGCCCACTTTACGGAACAAAGCATGTAAGACATGAACTTGGGGGTGTGGCGGAGAGGGAGGGATTCGAACCCTCGATGAGTTGCCCCATACACGCTTTCCAAGCGTGCGCCTTCGACCACTCGGCCAC
>CAZYHH010000247.1:0-4993 GCA_964647295.1 uncultured Pseudomonadales bacterium | reverse complement strand
TCTTGCGGGCGCTATGTCCCCTGGACCAAGCCTCGCGGTTGTAGTCCAGTCGTCTTTGAGTTCTGGCAGGCGGGCGGGGGTCATGGTTGCCATCAGCCATGGGGCGGGAATATTTATTTGGGCCATGCTGACAGCGGGAGGCGTCGGGCTTGTCTTGGCAGGTTGGCCGGAAGTTTACGGTCTTCTGCGCTTAATAGGCTCTTTGTTTTTGGTTTACCTGGGTATTCGTAACTTCAAGAGTAGCAAAAATTCCGGCGAACCAGATTTGCTCGAGCACGGGCCTACGATTAGGCCTTTGATCGATGGTTTCTTGATCGCTATCGCGAATCCCAAAATCGCCTTGTTTTTTCTAGCTTTGTTTAGTCAGTTTGTGAAAGTCGACGCGGATTTATCCGAGAAGGTCCTGATGGCCGCGACCGCCGCTATTATTGACGCCTTGTGGTATAGCGCTGTCGCGCTACTGCTCTCAAATATAAAACTAACGAATCACCTGGTTAGGAGAAAAAGAACGATCGATCGAATTTTCGGTGTTATTTTGATTTCTTTGGCCATCTCCATATGGGTAGTGGAGTTTACTTAGGCGGGAGCCGCTCGAATCCTGTTTGAAAGCCGACATTAGCAGATGCCTATCGAATAGCTCAGTTTTGGCGGCTTTTGCGTTAACATGGTAGCCATTTTAAGTAGTCCATTGAAAAGAGCTTCATTCTCAATCGATAAACACAAGAAAACAGTCTTATTGTTTGCGATCGTCGCCTTAGGTTTTAGTTTTTCGGTACTTTTCGCCGTGCTTGGTCCCTTGGGACGTGAGATCGGACTGACTGAATTTCAGATTAGTTCGATTCTTGCGGCTTCCTCTTTGACAATGTTTTTAGCTAGTCCTAGATGGGGTAGAGTGAGCGACCGAGTAGGACGCAAACGCATCATGATTATCGGGTTGCTGGGTTATGTTGTTGGCAACTTACTGTTCACTTCTATCTTTAAGTTGGCAATGTTAGGTGTTCTCATTCCTATTGCAGCCTATTTTGCGTTGATGTTAGCAAGAACGCTGAACGCGATACTGATGTCCGCGATCATGCCCTCTGCAAATGCGTACATGGCGGATATAACGGATGAGAGTTCGCGGACTAAGGGTATGGGCGCCGTGGGCGCCGCAAATAATATGGGCGCGATAATCGGACCAGCAGGCGGTGGCTTGCTTGCTGGGATCACTCTGTTGACGCCTTTATGGGTAGCCTCCGGTGTTGCTTTGATCACGGCAGGATTTGTTTACTTTTTTTTACCTGAGTCTCGTACCCCACTCCGTGAAGCCCACGATATCGGATTAGCCAAACTCAGTTACTTTGATGCGAGAGTATTACCCTACATTATCGTCGGTGTTTTGATGTTTATGGGAACGGCGATTGTTCAACAAACGCTTCCCTTTAGGTTTCAAGATATTTTGAATTTGAATGCCCAGGAGACCGCGCAAACCTTCGGCATGGCGATGGGACTGTCAGCTGCTTGCTCGTTAGCGAGTCAACTTTTGATTATGCAGCGTTTTTCTTTCACGCCTTACGCATGGTTGTGTTTGTCGTTACCTTTTCTGATAGGTGCCTATTTTGTATTGGCTATCGCAGAGAATCAGCTCTTGATGGTGCTAGCGATGATGGTCCAAGGTGCGGGGATGGGGATCGCCGCGCCGGCTTTCACGGCAGGCTCTTCGCTTGCAGTGACGGCGGAAGAACAAGGAGCAATAGCCGGTCTTGCTAGTTCTTGCGGACCACTTGGGTTTACCTTAGGACCCCTAATTGGTGGGTTCTTTTATCAGATCGAACCAGATTTACCCTATTGGTTCACTTTTTGGATCTATCTGCCATTGTTCTTATTTGTGCTGCGAGCGTGGTACTTATCCCGAGAGGGCAGAGCATCTTGATTGAAGTTCGCTTTCGATGAGTTAGTTCAAAATTCTTCTCTAGAAGATTAAGATCAATCAATTGTTGATGGAGAAAAGCATGAGGACAAGACGGATCGTTACCGGGATTGATTCCGAAGGAAAGTCATTCTTTCAAGAAGATGGTGATTCGCCGGGGTATCTGGATTTGGGTGCTTTTGTTGATGAAGAAATCTGGATCGACGATCCCATTAATACTGATGCTGGTTATGTTGATCCAGCGTTGGCCGATAAGTTTAACCTTGAACCTCCAGCCGGTGGCTCACGAGCCCGGGTATTTACTTTTATGCCTGACAAGGGACAATCCTATGACCCAGAAACCATTTCACAGGCGTCGCAACGATTTGATCCGGGCCACGCGATGGATCCAGAGAACCCAGGAATGCACACGACCGCGACGATTGATTATGGAATTGTGTTGTCAGGTAATATCACGCTTGAGTTGGATGAAGGGAGCAGAGAGCTAGGTCCCGGCGATATCGTGGTACAGCGAGCGACAGCGCACGCCTGGAGAAATTATTCGGAAGAGCCTTGCACCATGCTGTTTGTGTTAATCAGCAGCCCTAATTACAACTAATTGTGGTTTTGAAATTTAATTTAGAGTAGGGCCAGCTTGGTGCTGACCCTACAGGAAAACACTTATTGAACCCGGTATAAAACGTCCTCAACGAATGCTTCGTCTCCTCTGCAATCGGCGTAAGAAGAGGTATAGTCGTCACGCATTTTCCAGCCACCATCATGGCTGAGCCACTTGTGTCTTTTCATGAAGGCTTGCATATCAGGGTAAACATTGACGTGGGCGAAATCTCCAGGAGCGTCAGCGGATCCTACCTGAGGAAACATCACAGCCCATACGATATTTTCAACTCCCTCTGGATAGCTCGCTTCAATTTGATTATGTTTGGAGGTGAGTTGATCCCAGGAGACGGTATCTTTTCGTTTGCACCAGTCCATGGTGACAATCCGGTTATCGTCGCCCGCATTAGCTTCTTGATCCACCCAGCGCATATACAAGGTCCCCAGCTTGGTATAACAGGTTGCGATATCTTGCCAACGCTCGTTTAACTTTTGGCCTTCTTTCGTGTTCATCCATTTGTCCCAATTTTCGGCTAAGACTTCATGAGGTCCTATCAGATATTCAATATAGTCGTAGCCGGGATTAGAAGAATTAGAGTGTGTAAATAGAGGGGTATGCCGAACAAAGGTCGTCGCGACGTTGTTTCTCTCTGTCCATGCGAAGTAGTCGCTATTCAACTTATTGTATTGCGCTAGAGTTTTGCCTTCATTCATGTTGCAAAGCTGAATTTGAATCGCTTGAGGTGTATCTAGAACTGAGTCGATAGGAGCCTTATCCGCATCTGCGATTCCATAGCTTGGTAGGAAGGGCAGCAGTAACGAAATAAGAACATTGAAGCGTTTTAACATTGGTTTATCCTTTTTTGTTTGTTTTTATTGAGCCGACGTGGCACTTTCCACTGTGCACTTGTGTGTTTGAATTTGTCAAAGTATTCATTTCAAGACACGATCTAGCGGCAGGGTAGATTATTTGTTGTAGGCGTTGAGGAGAAGCATATGTACCTAATGAAATTGATGAAAATTCTAGCCTTCATTTTTATCTTGATAGGCTCGATTTTCTCCGCCCTTTACTTGCGTGATAGCTGGATAGAATCCAACAATGTTGACTATAAAAACCGTCTTCTAATTGAATTGGGAGTTGTAGCGGAAGAGGAAATAGCGGACATAGATATTATTCGAGGTAATCTCAAGCTCTGTCTAGAGGCGGTTGATTTAATGGTCGAAGACATGATGGATGGCCGACGTTCCATTGAGAAAAGGGAGTTGGCTGAAAAGTATTTGTTGGTCAGTCAGAAGATGTATACCTCTTTTTTCCCTCAAAGCGGTACCTATGAACAATTGATTCATTCTGGTTCTCTCGAGTTAATAGAGTCGGGCAACTTCAGAAAAGTCTTACTGGATACCTATACGCATTTATTAAACAGGAATAATGCGCTGAGTCGCACCCTCGATGATTATTACCTAACCCTGACTAATACGTTTGGCCCTTACATTACGATTATTCCGGCGGAGATGAAAACGCATGGGTTCGTTTACGCAAATAAAAAAATCAAAGACTTTACCGTCGACGACTCCTTTTATCGCTCTAAGAAACATTTGTCGGTGTTAATTGAGACGCGTAATTTGATCTCAAATTATCTGAATTTGCTGGACAGATTTACGCAGTCTTATGGCAGGCTCGGAGTGCATGCCAAAGAAGAAGTCAGCGGTAAAACCTGAAGTTCAGGTTCCTCGCTATACAGCGGCTAACTATTGTTTGAATTCTTCTGGTACATCCTGAGCAGAAAGTTGCCAGTCAGGCGCCCGCTTTTCGAGAAATGACATAATGCCTTCTTTCGCGTCCGGTTGATTGCCGAGCCAGGCAAAGGTCGGCCCTTCTGCTTTCATCATTTTGTCGGGTGAAGAGTCTAGCCCCTGCCAGAGTAAACGTTTGGTAATGGCCACAGAGGCTGGTGCCGTGTTTGCGTAATCTTTGGCCATTGTCTGGGCCTCGCTCAACAGTTGGTCCTTGGGCAAGACCTTTGAGATGATACCCATATCTGCTGCTTCTTCAGCAGAAAAAATCCGCCCAGAAAGCAAGACGTCAGCAGCATTAGATAGCCCTGCCACTCGCTGAACAATCAGATGTGCTGCAAGTTCTGGCATCATGCCTCTTCGGGTGAAAACGAATCCCATTTTGGCGCCTTCGGCTGCAAGTCGAATATCACAAAGCATGGGGTAGGTCATCCCGACCCCAACCGCGGCGCCATTGATGGCCGCGATGACCGGCTTATCCATTTCATTTGGGTAGACGTTTCGCGTATTTGTTCCTTGATTATCCTGTCGGTTTCCGCTCTGGTCGCGGTTCGAAAATGTTTCACCTCCTCCCTCCAGGTCGGCGCCAGCACAAAAGGCTCTTCCAGATCCGGTTAGGACGATCGCTCTGACATCATTATCTGTATTCGCGGTTTGCATGGCCTCTGACAACTCTGATGCGACGGTGCCGTT
>CAZYHH010000246.1:0-5054 GCA_964647295.1 uncultured Pseudomonadales bacterium | reverse complement strand
CACCGGCATCGTCGCTCCGCTAGACGACGTGCTGAACGCGACTAACAGAGGCTCTCTCATCTTCCTCAAATATATGACCGGGTTTACTTTGGCGACCAGACTAAGCAGAAGGGGATAGACTATAAGTGCTTGCATTGCTAACACCAGGACTACCGTAAAAAAATAACTGGCTAGCTTACTGATTTCATTCCACCCAACCGTCAAGCCTAATTTGAGCATCAAACAAAAAACGCCATACGGTGCCAAAGAAATGATCAAAGTAATCAAGCGCATAAGGATTTCGTTGAGATCTTCAAAGAAACTGACCACGCGCTCTCCGGAAAGTTTACTTTGACTTAGTGCAATACCTAACAACATCGCAAATACAATTATTTGGAGCATCTCTCCTTCCGCCATGGACGCAACCGGATTGTCCGGAAAAATGTTAATGAGGGTTTCTTTGATTCCTGGTGTCTCTTGGCCTTGGTAATCAGGTACCTCCAAAACGGTACCCGCGTCCATCCCAGGATTAATAATCAATGCCACCGATAAAGCCATGGTGACAGCAATAGCAGTTGTAAAAAGGTATAAACCAATAGCCTTTCCCCCTAACCGGCCAATACTGCCAGTAGCTCCCAAACTAGCCGCACCACAAGTCAGAGAGACAAATACGAGAGGAACCACTAACATTTTCAATGAAACAATAAATATTTGGCCAACGGCATCGAAAACCCCATCGACTAAATAGAAGCGAAAAATATTTTCAGGCGCTAAAGCCAGCCATTGTAAAAGCAATCCAGAAAACAACCCTAATGTCATTCCGAGAAGAATCTTAGCGGTTAAACTCATATAGATTCCTTAACCAATCTCTATCATTTCGAAGTCATCCTTTCCAACACCGCACTCAGGACATACAAAATCTTCTGGAACATCCTCCCAGCTAGTCCCTGGCGCAATATCTTCCTCTTCATATCCCTCGGCCTCATCATATATCCAGCCACACACAATACATTGCCACTTTTTCATAAAACATCCGATCGATTTGAACCACACGAAAGGCCGGTAAACTACTGCTCCAAGAAAAAAAAATCAACGCCTCTCAATCTAACTTTGACGGTAAACTGATGCAATAATCAATCAAACATCAATTCACCGCCAATATCATTAAAAAGGCTGCTTAGAAATGCAACTTAACGCCTATGCAAAACTGATGCGAATCGACAAGCCAATCGGTTCTCTTTTACTGCTATGGCCAACCATGACTTCTCTTTGGATAGCAGCAGACGGGAAGCCCAAGCTCGATTTAATTATTATTTTTGTTTTAGGTACCTTCATCATGCGAAGCGCGGGGTGCGTTATCAATGACTTTGCCGACCGAAAGTTCGACGGACTAGTCGAACGGACACATGAACGTCCATTAGCTACTGGAATAATTAGCGTTCGAGCGGCTCTAATTCTATTTTTTTTGCTTTGCACATGCGGCGGCACTTTACTTATATTTTTGAACAACTTAACCCGAATGTTTGCTCTCTTTGCATTATTCGTGGCCATACTCTATCCCTTTTCAAAACGTTGGACGTACCTACCGCAGGTCATACTTGGTATAGCCTTCAGTTGGGGAATTCCTATGGCTTGGACTGCAACTACTGGCAGCCTGTCCATGATCCCATGGATTTTCTTTTCAACGTGCTTGATCTGGATAGTCGCCTACGACACGCTCTTCTAGATGGTCGATAGAGAGGATGACCGTCTGATCGGGGTGAAAAGCAGCGCGCTATTCTTTGGCGAAAAAACGCATTTCGTGGTTGGATTTTTGCAAGGCCTCACAATACTGGGGTTTTGTACTTTAGGCTGGAAATTGGGCTATGGTAGCTCATACCTCCTGGGCGTCTTAGGGTGCTTGCTGTTGTTTCTTTATCAACACAAGCTGATCAGTAGTAAAACTCGCGAGGATTACTTTAGGGCGTTTCTGAATAACAACTGGGTTGGTCTATCCCTTTTTGCTGGCACAATTATGGAAACCACAGACTGGTTCATCTTTTGAGAAAACTTAGCCTCAAGTGCAGTTTGATAATCGATTCAGTCATCTCAAGAATCGGTTCTATTATTAGGTGGGCCCCGATACTCATGGTATTAACTGTGATGATTGTTGTGATTCTAAGGTACGTTTTCTCACTTGGTGCGATCGCTGTACAAGAACTAACGATGTATCTCCATGGCATCTTATTCTTGCTCGCCATACCCTATGGAATTCTCAAGAAAACCCATGTTCGCGTTGATCTTATATATAGCCGGCTTTCACCATCAAATAAGAACCTGATAGATACGATCGGCCACACTGTTTTCCTTATACCAATCGGCTTGTTCATCTTAATAACCAGCTTGCCTTATGCAGAGGCCAGTTGGTTAATCAAAGAAAAGTCTTCGGAAGTCGGCGGTATTCCCGCGATATTCGTCTTGAAAGCCTGCGTACCCATAACTGGTGCGCTCTTAACACTTCAAGGAATCAGCGAATTACTGAAGAATTTGTTCAACAAAACGAATGGTACAAGATAGATTCAATGAGCTCAGTTCCTCTCATTATGTTTTTTACCACCTTCGCGGCTCTTATAGCCGGCTACCCCGTCGCTCTGACGCTTGCTGGTGTAGCCTTAATATTTGCGCTGGCCGGCGTTTTGCTAGGTGGGTTCAACCCATCTGACCTAGGTTTCGCGGCTGGCCGGATATTCGGCTTGGTCACCAACCAAACATTGATAGCAATACCTTTATTCGTATTTATGGGGGTTACTTTAGAGAAGACAAAGATCGCCGAATCGCTGCTCAGCGACATAGCTAATCTCTTTGGCTCTAATAGATCGGGATTGGCAATTACTGTGATACTGGTCGGGACGTTAATGGCAGCGAGCACAGGCATTGTCGGCGCAACAGTCGTAACGATGAGCTTAATGGCCTTACCAATTATGCTAAGCGCAGGATATAACGCTAGACTCGCCACCGGAACCATCGCGGCAACCGGCACCCTTGGCCAAATCATTCCTCCTTCAATCGCGCTAGTGCTGCTCGGAGATGTTCTTTCAAATGCTTATCAGCAGGCCCAGTTAAACCAGGGAATTTTCGCACCGAAAACCGTTTCTATAGCAGATCTTTTTTCGGGAGCCATCATACCAGGATTACTACTAGTCACTTTGTATTTAATCTATGTCTGTACGAATATTGTACTGTCTAAAGAACCAATTGAGTCCAGCAAACCTAACACAGAAAACCTCAATGTTCTTTCGTTGCTATACTCACTTGCTCCCCCACTACTTCTTATATTTGCAGTCCTTGGATCTATCATATTAGGCTACGCGACACCTACCGAAGCCTCCGGTATAGGTGCCGCCGGAGCGATACTTATCGGGTTAACCTCAAAACGACTAGATTTTTCAACCATAAAGGACATCAGCGAATCGACCGCTTCCACTACCGGCATGGTCTTTTTTATCTTGATTGGCGCATCGATATTTTCACTGGTTTTTAGGGGATTTGGTGGCGACGAACAAATACAGAGTTTGTTTGACGCCCTACCAGGAGGCGTCAATACCGCCTTAATCCTCGTAATGATAGTAATTTTTCTCCTAGGTTTTATTCTGGACTTTATTGAAATCACTTTCGTGGTGGTACCGATCGTAGGTCCGGCGCTACTAGCTATGGGAGTAGACCCTATATGGCTGGGAGTGGTCATTGCGATCAACCTACAAACATCGTTCCTAACACCGCCCTTCGGCTTTGCATTGTTTTATCTGAGAGGTGTCGCCCCTGACTCAGTGCAAACCAAAGATATCTACTTGGGCGCTTTGCCATTCGTAGGATTGCAATTACTAGCACTGGCTTTATTGTTTATCTTTCCGGCACTTGCTACCTGGCTACCCAATCAAATCTATGGATAACTAATGTCTATCTCTTTAAGAAACCTAAATATCTGGAACGGCAACAGGACAATCCCAGAAAATTCTATCGATATAGATGGCAAAGTAATTACCAAAATTGGCTTTGATCTCCCGAAAAACAAAAACAGCATAGACTGTTCAGGGATGACCGCGATCCCAGGATTAATCGATGCGCATGTACATCTGGAACTCAACCCCGACGACCAGGCTCCCCCAAATAAGGTTCCATCTGACATCGCAACTCTCATGGCAGAACGGGCCAATAAAATGGCCAAAGCAGGCATTACAACAGCACGAGATCTAGGTGGCGGACAGTGGCAAGAAATAGCATTAAGGGATCAAATAAACCTTGGACTCAAGCCAGGGCCTAGGCTGTTGTGCTCGGGCCAGCCTATTACTTCCCCAGGTGGACACTGTCATTTTTGGGGAGGAGAAGCATCAAATATTCAAGAGGCCAGGCAAGTTCTAGAAAGACAGTTAGCTCATCAAGTCGACCTCATTAAAGTCATGGCGACAGGCGGCAGGCTAACCAAGGGAAGTTCTCCAGTAAACGCCCAGTTTTCCCTGGAGGAACTCGCCGAAATCGTTGCTACCGCTCATTTCCACCATCTACCCGTGGCCGCCCACTGCCATGGTACAGAGGGAATTTACCGAGCAGCCATGGCCGGCGTCGATACCATTGAGCATTGCTCTTGGGTGGGCGAAGAAGGCTGGGCATCAGACTACCAATCGGAAGTTGCACATATCATCAAAGAAAAAAATTGCCGCGTATCACCGACCGTAAACAAAGGCTGGTCTCGCATGCTGGATGACAAACGCAAAACAACTTTGTCCAGATTACGAAAGGCGTATAGAGAAATGATCAATCTTAAAGTTCCTTTGATCGCGAGCACAGATGCGGGAATTCCAGGCGTTTATCACGAAGACCTGGCAGACGCTTTGACAGTGTTTGCTCAGATCGCCGAACTATCCGCCGAAGATGTGATCAAATCCGCTACCTCCACTTCCGCAAGCGCCCTTGGCATTAGCCAGACAACTGGTTCTCTCGTAGAAAACAAGTCGGCAGACCTTTTGATATTAGACGGCAACCCTCTAAAGGATCTAAGAATATTGAAGTCGATTTACCAAGTATATATATGCGGCCAA
>CAZYHH010000245.1:0-5083 GCA_964647295.1 uncultured Pseudomonadales bacterium | reverse complement strand
GCTTTTGGTGGCGGTGGATCCCTTGGTGCAAAGACCATGAAGGCAGAAAGTGTAGAGGCACCAAAGAAGAAAAAAGAAAAAACAGTAAAGAAAAAGAAGAAGAAGGGATTCTTAGAATCACGAGGTTTAGCATGAGTGCAGGATTCTGATGCCCTTCGCCTCTAAAAAACAACGTCGATGGATGCATAAAAATAAACCGGAGATAGCCGAACGGTGGGAAAATGAGGAGAAGGTACGCTCCTTTAAACCGAAGAAAAAAGGATTACTTCAAGGCCAAGGATATTATTAATGGCAGCAGGAAAATACGATATTTCGATTGAGCAGGGGGCCACGTTCACCCTCAGTATGTCATACAAGAACAGTGCGGGAGCAGTGCAGGATCTGTCCAGTGGATATACAGGAAGAATGAAGATCCGCGAATCTGTCGGTGGAACCATAATTGCGTCAACTGAATCTGGCGATTCTCCGAAGAACACGCTCTCCATAGCTCTGGCAGCTTCAGGCAACAATATAATTGTTACCATGCTGGCCTCAAACACAGCAACCCTTGATTTTAATAATGCAGTTTATGACCTTGAACTTTTTGCAGGCTTGGAAGTGGACAGGGTTATTGAGGGTAGAGTTTCCCTTTCAAAAGAGGTGACGGTATGAGTAACAAAATAACAGTTAATAAAACAACTAATGAAGTCACTGTCTCATCAGCAGGCACGGTTGGGCCTCAAGGTGGGGCTGGACAGATTTCGAGCGCAACCGCTACCGCTACTGAAGTACCTGTAAGTGGTCTTGGTGCAAGCGGAGATCCAACAGTTTCTGTCACACTTGGGGGAACTGCGGAAGTAAGGACAATGGCCTTTGCTTTTGGTATTCCTACCGGAGCAAGTGCCCATTCGGGAGCGCCACTGACCATTGGTGAAGATGACACTGGGTATGATGTTACGTTTTTTGGTGATACTTCCGGCTCATTCTTGAAGTGGGATGCATCCGAAGATTCTTTAGAGTTAACAGATTCCACCCCCTTTAAAATTGGCGACGATGCTGCTGGCGATATGACTCTGTATCATAATGGCACAGATTCCTATATCACTAATAAAACCGGTGAATTAAAAATTGCTACAGAAACTTCTGGTGTTGCAGTAAAAATAGGGCATACAACTTCTGAAGTCACTGTTAATGATAATCTAACTGTTACTGGTAACCTGACTGTAAGTGGTACGACAACCACTGTAGATACCACAGTCACTGTGTCTGACGCCGTTGTAGTCAATAATGCAGGATCAGATGTAGGGGTCAAAGTAAACAGCACATCTACCGGCCATATCATGCAGTTGCAGGATAATGGAACAGATGTCTTTGTAGTGAACGATGGAGGAAAGGTTGCTGTTGGAGTACCGGGGAATGCTGCAAGTCTCCTTCATTTAAGGGGGCCATCGGGGGCAGATACTGACCTTAGATTAGAGGGAACCCCAGGCTCTGCTGATGGCGTTGTTGCAAACATAGATGCTTACCACGGTGCAAACAACGTCGGCAAGATCAGGTTTAAAAGAGGAGCAGATGCTGCGGATGGTGAAATAGAATTTTTCACTGCAAATGACACCTTGAACTCTGCGGCCATGCACATTGACCAGAATTCAAAGGTTGGGATCAATACAGTAACCCCTTCCACTCCATTAGATGTAAACGGTACAGCCACCGCTACAGCATTTGCAGGGCCACTGACTGGCAATGTAACGGGCAATGTAACGGGTAATTTAACCGGCAACGTAACCGGAAACGTCACGGGCGACGTGACTGGAGATGTCACTGGCAATGCAGATACAGCAACGACCCTTGAAACCGCAAGAACTATCGGTGGTGTTTCTTTTAATGGATCAGCGAATATCAACTTACCGGGAGTTAATGCAACAGGGAATCAGGATACGTCTGGTAATGCAACTACGGCTACCACGGCTACCAATGTAACGGTAGCAGACGAATCAACTGATACAACTTGTAATATTTTATTTGTAACGGCAGCGAGTGGAAATTTAGCCCCGAAGAGCGGATCAAACCTTATATTTAATTCAAATACAGGAATAATGACCGCTTCCGGGTTTATAGGAGATTTACAGGGTGATTGTTTGGGCAATGCTACATCTGCAACAACTGCATCATATCTAGCAATTACTGATGAATCTGCTGACACAACTTGTTTTCCATTATTTGTAACAGCGGCAACCGGATCCATGCTACTCCCAAAAACTGGGACAAACCTTTCATTTAATTCCAGTACAGGGGTATTAACTGCTACCGGTTTTGCTGGCCCATTAACTGGGGATGTAACTGGGGCGGTAACTGGTACTGCTTCTGGAAATGACGTTCTCGGTTCAGCAGTGAGCATGGCAATCGCTTTAGGATGATAACAAATTGAAATTAAAGGATAATTATGGCAAATGCATTTAAAAACGTAACTGTCACAGGCAACCATGCCGCAGACACAGATATTGATGTTGGCAGTGCAGTTGCTAGTGGAGCTACTCACACAATAATAGGACTTTCAATTTCTAATATTACATCAGGGGTAATAAGTGTAGATGTAATACTAGAAAATTCTTCAACCAGAACTTATATTGTAAAGGATGCACCGATCCCCCCCGGAGGAAGTTTACTGGCCGCCGGAGGAGACCAAAAGATCGTGCTTTGGTATCATAATAGTAATGGCGATCAAATAGTAGTGCGGTCTAATACATTAAATTCAGTAAATATAGTTCTATCTTATTTAGAGAGTACATAATATGAGTTACATTGGGCGAAAAGGAGCCACATCACCCCTCAATTCCGGTGATATACCTGACGGAATAATTATAGCGGCAGATTTAGCACCTAACTCTGTAGATAGTTCTGAGTTGGTGGATGGCAGTGTAGACAACTCACACCTTGCAGATGATGCAGTTGGTACAGATGAACTTGCAAACGATGTAGTAATCAACACCTCTGGATCAATCACTACTACTGGTGCATTATCAAGTGCAACTCTTACCACGACTGGAAATATTACAATGGGTGATGACACATCTATTGGTATATCTGATTCAGATGAGAGAATAGAGTTTGATGGTGCTGGTGATATATCCGTTATGGGTGCTAATTTGGGAATAGGGACTAATGTTCCTGACGATCTTTTACATATTTACAAAGGTGATTCTTCTGCTACGCCTCATACATTTTCTGCATTCAATATCGAGCATAATGATGATGTTAGTATGAATATGCTGACAGCAACAGATAAATATGCCGCAGTATATTTTGGAGATTCCGCTCATGCAAATGATGGCGGTATTGTTTATCAAAATCACGACACCACTGCTCATATGATTTTTCGAGTTAATGATGGTGAAAAAATGCGAATTAATGCCTCTGGCCACGCAGGCATTGGGACTTCATCCCCGAGTTACAGGCTTCATGTGTATAATAACTCAGCGAGCCAATGGCTTGCTCTGTTTGATCATGATGGTAATTCCAGTAACCGATATGGTATCCTTGTGCAAGTTGGGACTGATGCTGGTCATGGTACTAATGAAGCAATGCAATTTAACGATGGTGATGGTACTAAACAAGGTGCGATTATACATACAAGTGGAACTGTTACTTATCAAACATTTACCGCAGGACATGACGTAGAACTTCCAGATGCAGATAATGATAACGGTTATCCTTATGGAACATTACTTGAAATAATAGAAATTTTTTACACAAAGAAAAAAGATGGGACAGCTACAGAAAGAGGTATTTTATATAGAGTCAAGAAAACATCTTCTGCTTATTCTAAAAGTGTATTAGGTGTTTATTCTTCAAAATATACTGTTAAACCAGCACAGGCTGAAATTTTATATGAAGCTGGGGACGAGTTACCTGAAGGAAAATCTGTTGGTGATATAAAAGTTGAAGCTGTTGCTGTACAAAATGAAAATCTGCACATTTGCTCTGTACTCGGTGATGGTCATATTATCTGCAATGGTGAAAAAGGTAACATCTCAATAGGTGATGGAATATGTACTTCTTCAACGGATGGTGAAGGAATGAAAGCAGATAAAATGGCAATGATTATTGGAATTGCACAAGAAGATGTAACCTTTAGTGGAAGTGAAACAAAGTTAGTAGCAGTTCAATATGGATTACAACAATTTACACCGTGGACAGAATAAGATGACTATAGAAGAAGTAGAGAAGATAATCCAAGACCTTCGGCAACAGATACCACAGATGCAGATGCAACTACACCAAGCAGAAGGATACAAACAGGCTCTAATTGATTTAGAGAAAAAGGAAACAGAAGAAAAGGATAGCACATGAGTTACATAGGAGCAGAACCAGATGGCAAGGGCAGTGCAGAACGATTCATTTTTACTGCAACAGCTTCCACCACTGATACTGTCACACACGCTGACTCAGGTCTGGCAATAAATTACGAAGCTAATCACGTCAGTGTATATCTCAATGGTGTAAAACAGGTCGTAGGCACTGATGTAACGGCCTCAAATGGTTCGTCACTGGTGTTTGCTTCCAACTTGACTGAAGACGATGTTGTCGAAGCTATAGCGCTGTCAAGTTTCCAGCCCTCAGACACAGTATCTGCCTCAACTGGTGGCACGTTCACGGGAAATGTCACTCACTCAGGAACAGTCACCAATAGTTCTACAACTACACATACAGGGGCAGTAACGAATAGTTCAACAACCACAACCACTGGTGATGCAACTCACAACGGAAATATTATTATGGCAACAAACAAGAAAATTAAACAGAAAGGAGCATTCATGCAGAGTTCAACACATCAAGCACTTACATTAGGAGGTTAAATGGCAAACCCAAGTGATACTGGCCCACAGGGAGCAGGAACAGAAGTTTTAAGAAGGAAAAGGTTACATGGTGTTGCGGATACCGAACAGTTTTTAATTCAAGGTTCGGCAAATCATATTTATACAGTCCTTTCTGTTATTTTTTGCGAGCAAGATAATGATTCTACTGGTTTTATTAATATGAGAATTGATATTGATAACTCAGGAAGCAACCAAATATTTTTACTATGTAACCAATCTCTTGATAG
>CAZYHH010000244.1:0-5103 GCA_964647295.1 uncultured Pseudomonadales bacterium | reverse complement strand
GACTTTGCCGTATTCGCCCATCTTGCCTTTTGCTGTGATTGTTGTTTGTTCGATTCCTGTGTTGATGGATGTTACCGTCAAGATCGAGTCGGGCTGACGCTTCATCAGGCTCATTGAGCCTGCATCACTGCCCTTCGCCGCGTAAACAAGGTGCGAGACCATTAAGAATAAAACACTTGTTAAAATTATTTTCATATGTCGTTTCCTGTCGAAATTGATTTTGCAAAAGCTGTTCTTTTACGAGAGAGGTGTCTCGTAAGAAAGAGACTCTAACATTTTTGAAGGCTGTTTTTCACGGAAGGTTCTTAGAGAATCGAGAAAAATCAGGTATTCACTGCTCAGAGTTGCTGTTACGGTGAAAGAGTCAAACTTGCTCGAAGGTTGAGGAGGCGCTTGTGTTTGGTGAGCTAAGAGCGGCGAGGTCTTATTTTTTTTCTACGGTTTTTGTTCTGTTTTTATTTGGTGGGTGTGACAGTGAAATCCAAGACGCGGGTTTCGGGGAAACTTACCAAGAATATTGTGCGTCGTGCCATGGTGAAAAATTGCAAGGCACCGGTATTGGGCCTGCTCTTATAGATCGAGATTTGGAGCACGGGGATACTGTCGAGGCGATGCGCCTCACCATAGAAAAGGGATTTCCGGAAAAAGGAATGCCGGCCTGGGATGGCAGCCTGGACGACGGGGTAGTCCAGGGACTGGCCATATATATTGCCGATGTACGAGAGGGCAGAGGCGAGTATTTTGATTTTCAGGTCGTCGACGAGTTGCTGTCGATTCCCACTGACACCATCGAGTCTGAAGAACATGATTTTCGTCTCGAGGTGGTCTCGGACGAGATTCATAAACATCCTTTTTCGATTGCGCCAATGCCAGACGGCAGGGTGCTCGTTACCGAAAAAACCAGGGGGCTCAGAGTCGTCAGAGAAGATGGATCGGTCAGCGATATCCTAGAAGGGACCGAACCGAACGCGTCTGGGCTCCTAGAAACGACGAATGATTGGTTGGGTGATGAAGATCAACCCTACATTACGACAAACGGCAGTGTGATGGACGTTGCGCTGCATCCAGATTTTCAAACCAATGGGTGGATCTACCTTCAGGTGTCGGATAATTGTGATTCTTGCGCGCTCGATAATGAGAGCGGAACGATGAACAAGCTCGTTCGCGGCCGTCTACGGGATGAACAGTGGGTGGACGAAGAGGTCATCTGGCAAGCAAGCCCGGAGGACTATTATACTGGGTTCACTGCTGATCAGGGTGCAGGCGGCCGGATCGCATTTGATGGAGAAGGATTTGTCTATATCAGTGTCGGCATTCGGCATTATTACGAACGAATTCAGGATCTTTCGTATCCAGACGGAAAAACCCATCGAATACACGATGATGGCCAGATCCCTTCCGACAATCCTTTTGTTAATGTGGCGGGCGCCGAGAAAACCATATGGACCTACGGCCACCGCAGTCCCCAAGGGCTCGAATACCGCAAAAAAACCAATCAGTTATGGGGGACCGAAATGGGCCCTAGGGGAGGGGATGAGTTAAATTTACTATCGCCTGGAAAGAATTTTGGTTGGCCACTGTATTCAAAGGGATTGAACTATGACATGTCACCCGTGAATTTCGGCAAGGAGTTGGGTATCGAGTTCACGATAGATGAGATAGAGCAGCCGGTCTACGATTTTACGCCGTCTCCGGCCATCGCCAGCTTTATATTCTATGAGGGTGATCAGTTTAAAGCGTGGCAGGATGACATTATCGTGGGCAGCCTGGCGGGCTCTAACTTATACCGTTTAGTCTTGGAGGGAGATCGGGTAGTCCATAAGGAGACGCTTATATCTCGGTTGGCTCGTTTTCGAGATGTAGAGATGGGTCCGGAAGGACAGATATTTGTTTTACTAGAACACACCAAAGGATCGAAGATCGCGAAATTGGTGCCCCAGGGACGTACTGTTCCCCCTAAATCCTTATAGGAAATATTTGTAAACAATTGCTTTAATAAAGGGTTGCGAATGTTCACCTCATATTTTCGAGCATCGCCTTCATTTGTTGGTGTAGCATGTTGACCGCCTGCAGTGGCCGGACCATCACTTTGACTTCAGTCAGTTTTCCGGCCTCATTCCAGGTTAATAGATCGATCCCGTTGATATAGGTTCCTTCGATTTCCGATTCGAATTCCAGTAGGGCCGATCGTTCTCCAATGATTTCTTTGATATAGCGAAAACCGGTTTGGGTTTTTGTCTCCCCCTGTGATGGTGGGTTGAAATGATCGCTACCGAATACTTCGCTTGCTGCTAATAAATATATCTTTGTGATTTTCTTACCCTTTTGTGGAGTAAAAACCACAGGAGAATGGAATTCGACGTTTTCATCGAGTAGTTCGTCCCAATCCGCGGAAGTTTTGCCTTTCATCGCGTCATACCACTTGTCTACTGCTCGCATTTTATTGTCCTTTGCTTCTAAGGCATTACCCTTTGATGCCAGACATTATAGTAGGGAGTTCGAGTTAATCACATTGAAGGGCCGTCGAAATGCAGTTTTATTTATTGTTGCTGTCTTGATTTTTGTTAACCCCAACGTTTTCATTTTCGAATAACACCGGTAGGGTAGTTTTGCGACCAGCATTTTTAGATTAATGAGCTCGTTAAATAAATAAAATTGAACGTGGGGGTTTATGGACTTACCAATAACAGGCGGTTCTCGGTTTTGTAGTCAGACTCTTAGAGAATAATTTGGTCACGGGTCTATAGGGGTTTTGTGTATGAGTAAGCGTTGCGACTGGTGTGGTGAAGATCCTCTTTACGTTAGCTATCACGATAACGAGTGGGGGGTGCCTGTTTATGATGACGATGCTCTTTTTGAGTTTCTTCTATTGGAAAGCGCTCAAGCTGGCTTGTCTTGGATTACTGTGCTTCGTAAGAGGGAAGGATATCGAAGAGCATTTGATGGGTTCGATTTTCAAAAAATCGCACGTTACACCGATAAAAAACTAAATAGACTGATGAAGGATGAAGGGATCGTACGTAACCGTCTGAAGATTTTCAGTGCCAGAGGCAACGCGATCGGATTTATGCAGATTCAAAAAGAGTATGGGAGTTTTAGTGACTATATTTGGAGTTATGTGGATCGAAAGCCTGTCGTGAACCGAGTCCAAAAGATGAGCGATGTGGCCTCTAACACTGAGCTGTCAGATTCCATTAGCAAAGATCTCAACAAAAAGGGCTTTAAGTTCGTAGGTCCAACGATCATTTATGCTTTTCTGCAGGCCGCAGGTCTCGTTAACGACCATGCTGTCGATTGTTTTCGGTTTCAGGAGTGTCAGAAATTAGCAAAGTGAACTTAAGATACGAATTAGAGATAGTATCGGGGATGGTTTTTTTCCATACTGAGTAGATTGTTCGATACGTTAATGATGAAGGAGGTTGTATGTCGGCTTATCTTGTAGGAAATCTAAAGGTCACTAATGCAGAGGGATTTACAAAATACCGAGAGCTGGTAGGTAAAACGATAGCCGATCACGGCGGGGAGTATGTGGTCGCTGATGTTGAGTCTAAAGCTGTTGAGGGAAACCCAGAGCACCTTTCGGTGGTCTTGAAGTTTGACAGCATGGATGCGTTACAGGGTTGGTATGACTCGCCAGAGTATCAAGAGATCTTGGCTTTGAGGACGGACAACAGTGAGGGGATTGTCACGTTTGCACAAGACTGATCACCCTGTGGACTCACCTGAGGACAGCCGTTACTGGTTTGATTAGTTCTTTGCTTTGATGGATGGACGGGATTTGTTGGTTCATTCATCACTCGCGATGGGTCTGGCCGCAATATAAATAGTTTTCACTTTGCCGTTTTCGATTAGCACATCAAATATTTCCTGGCGTTTGTTTGTCTTTCCATCGATGGTTTCATTCATTTCCCAGCCTGTCGTTACCCACTGCTGTAGCTTTCCTTCTTTGTCTGTGAATTCGTTGGCAATTGAGTATTTGTGAGTCCACTTGGGATTTGATGCAGCGAACCACTCTTTTAACAGCGTCATCTGAGCATCTGTGCTCTCAATGACGCTGCCGTCAGACGCCCAGGCCTTGAAATCTTCAGCATTGGCTTCGCGTATTGCGTTAAGATCATTGTCTTCATGAGCCTGCATGTAGTTTTTCCAAACCTCGACCGTATCTAACGAGCCGGCGTAGAGCAGCGCCTTGACTCCCTCTGTCGTGTCATAACCTATTACTGTTTTTTGTGATTTTTCGTGGCTCTCATGATGGGCGGCAAACGATTGCTGCGCGAATAACAATACACTCATGATCAGTAGCACGTTTTGTATGTTGATTTTCATGGAGCAATCCTCTTTAACTAGTCTGCTTGGATTCAAAGACTCTAACACAGGCGTTTTGAGTTATCTGGTTTGGTGAAGGTTATAACAACGTGCTTCTCTCTTTTCGCTAGCGCAACCGCACCGCGGAAGGAAAACTCATAAAGCCTTCATTCTTGAATTGTTGCAGTGCAGCTCGTATCGAGACCCGCGAATTCTACATTTACTTTGTGCCCAGGCGGAACTGGATACAAACCACCCGGTGTCGAGCAAATTATAGTCGCGCCTGTTTTAAGCAATTTATCCTCTCCGTGATCTTCAACTTGGAGCTTGCGCAATAACCAAGAAATGGTGGCAACCGGACCGTAGACCTTTTCTAGTTTCTGTATTGTGTGAAATGCTAATTCTTTAGGTCTCCATCGATAAATAACGTCATCGGAATGTTGAGGGGTATTTCTCCAACTAAACAGCGTTTTGTTTCATTGCAATGGACAACGCCAGCGTGGATGCAGTTGGTGCCAATTAACTCCAGCCCGCGCCGACCTCGATTGTCCTCTGGCGGGCCGTCCATTCCTAGCATGTGAATTTCGATGATCGGTTCGAATTCGACTTCCCATTCAGAGACATCACTGTTATGGGTAGATAGCAGCTTGACTCCGAGTTCGGCTTCGATGGCTAAACGCCGATGATCTATGTCGGAGCCATTTTTAAAATTTTCTGAATCCCATAGATAACCGTGTACGGATTCTGATAGTCCCATAACCTCGGCACCGCTCTTGCGAACGGCGGGGCTGGTATACC
>CAZYHH010000243.1:0-5128 GCA_964647295.1 uncultured Pseudomonadales bacterium | reverse complement strand
GATCTATCTTTGCCTTTGCTATACGCGATCGCTAGACAAGAATCTGCATTTAATGCTCAGGCTGTCTCGAGTGCCAATGCAAGAGGCCTCATGCAGTTAATACCATCAACCGCAAAGTTAACCGCACGGCGCATGGGCTTATCTTCTCCGTCAGTAACCCAACTGCATCAACCGGGACTTAACATCAAACTAGGCAGTTTCCATTTAGGCTGGCTAATTAATCGATTCGAAGGCCAAACGGCGCTTGCAGTGGCTGCCTATAATGCCGGCGAAAAAAGGGTCGATCGATGGACCGAGAACAAAAAAGAATTGTCTTTAGACGTATGGGTAGAACAAATTCCATTCAAAGAGACAAGAAACTACGTTAAGAATGTTTTAGCATTCCGCCAGGTTTATAGCCAGCTCCTCGGTCAACCCGAGCCCTTTTTAAGTAAAGAAAACAAACGTCTTCGTTAAACTCAGTTAAAGAATATCGGATGCCGACCGCAGAGCACAACTCAGCCGGATTTATTGAGGAATAGCATCATCTTTTCATCATCAAAAGGGCTTCGAAGGACTTCGTTGTCCGTTTCGAGGACAGGGATATACTCTCCAAATTTTGATAGCAAATCTTCATCCAAAGAAACATCGACGATGGTCAGCTCAATACCATCGCCATGCGATAGACCAAATAACTTCTCGATTACCTCCTCACACAACGAACAAGACTCCGTGCTGTAAACTCTTAATTTCATGATTCCATCAAACACGTATCGAGAATAAACCTCAAGAGATTGGTACTATGAGTTCATGTTATATGTAGAACGTTTTGCTGATAAGCCAATAAAGGATCGGTTTCCACTAAAGGTTACTGGCGCTGTGAGGTGGTCAAAAAATGCTTCAAACGCTTGGGAAACTTCCATCAGCTTACCCCGTGTCCCCGCAGACAATATTATCGTACCGAGTTATTCGTCACTAGGGCCTGCCAGTAAATATCAATTTTCGTTTCGTGGACCATGCTCACTAGATTTATATCCTGTACCCAGTAATGCAGACTTCTCCCCCTCTAAAGAAACCGACGAGGTTTCCGGTCACATCGATTGCTGGCACTCAAAAAAGCCAGTTTCAAATGGAGAAGTGCTACTTCAAGTTGATCAGCAAATGGAGCCTTCAAATTATCTAATCGCGGTAAGCATCCGAGACTTAGTGAGTCGTTCCTACAGCAAAACTACAAGCAAAAACTGCAAAACAAATTCCCCTATCGCCTTAAGCCAAAAGAGTGCTGACAGAAAAATTCGAGACCGTATCTGTTCGCCCACTGCTGTAGCCATGGCCCTGTCCCTCAATGATGAGTCTATAAAATGGTCAGAAATAATTGACGACTGCTACGATCCAGCTACCAAAGCATTTGGATCTTGGCCGCTAGCAATCCGCAGCGCATCCCATCGAGGCTTCATCGGTTCAGTAGAGGCTAATGAAAACTGGAGCAATGCATTATATGTGTTAGAGGCCGGACAACCTTTGGTATGTAGCATCCGTTTCAAGTCGAACGGATTAAAAGGAGCCCCGCTAAAACATACCAATGGCCATCTTGTATGCGTTTATGGAGTCGAAGAAAATGAGGTTTTGGCACTGGATCCAGCCGAGAAAAACAAAAATAAAATCAAAAAACGCTACGACCTAGAAGAATTCTCTAAAGCCTGGCTAGAACAAAGAGGCGCAGCTTACTATTTTCACCAGATGGCCTAAAACCCTATTTGCCTTTTCATATTTAGCGGTGAAAACCTTAAGATAAACAGATGGACCAAGCACAACGGATATATTTAAGGCGTGTCACGATTAAAGACGAAGTGGAGTTCGTCGATTTGATGAAACAAAGCATCTCAATGCATCATCCTTGGATCATACCCCCTCACAACTCTACTTTGTTTAAAGCTTATATAAACCGAATCAAAAAAGATGATCATGAAGGGTTTGCGATTTGCAATAAAAGCGATGATGCCATTGTGGGCGTCATTAACATCAACAACATCATCAGGGGCTCATTCCAAAGCGCTACTCTAGGTTACTATGTCGGTAGACCCTATTCCGGAAATGGACTTATGAAGGAAGGCCTGTTAGCGGTACTCAAAATAGCATTTGAGACTTTCGGATTGCATAGATTAGAGGCCAACATTCAACCGGATAATCACAACTCTATCGCCTTGGTTAAACGATGTGGTTTTGTAAAAGAAGGGCTTTCGAGCGGATTTCTCTTTATCGATGGATCCTGGAAAGACCATGAAAGGTGGTGCGCTATCGATAGTCGGAAAGGGTTGCGTAAACAATGAGCCAACCAAAAAAAATCGCCATACTCAAGGGAGGCGACTCACCTGAAGCCGAAATTTCTAGGTCTAGTGCGTCTCAGGTTTTTGAAGCACTCGACAGCTTAGGTTATCACGCCGAACTTTTTGAAATTGGGGATCGGCAGCTAGCCGAACAAATTAACAGATTCGATCCCGACGTTGCGTTTCCGGCTCTACACGGTCCCACGGGAGAAGATGGGACGATACAAGGATTCTTAGAAATCCTAGAGATCCCCTACGTTGGAAGTGGCGTCCGAGGAAGCGCGTTAGCCATGGATAAGCACATGTCCAAAAAGATATTTACTGAGCTCAATATACCGAATGCCAAAGCAATACTGATTAAACAAACACCCAAACCCGTCGAGCCATTCATTGAGGAAATTAGAGAAACACTGGGAGAGCAAGTAGTAGTGAAACCGGTAAATCAGGGGTCCGCCTTAGGTGTCGAAATACTAGGCGACTTGAAAAACTTAGAACAAAAGTTACACGATTCGCTGCAATATGGTGACTGCCTAATCGAGCAATTTTTCGCCGGTAAAGAAATCACGGTAGGCATTTTGGAAACTGCAGACAGTGTTAAACCCCATCCGGTTATAGAAGTCGTGACACCCGAAAACCAGTGGTACGACTTTACCAACCGTTATGGAGAAAATCTGAGCGAACACGTCATTCCTGCTCTGCTACCCGAAAAGCTCTCCCTACACCTGCAGGGACTAGCGTTATCGGCACATCAGGCGTTAGGTCTTCGAGACCTCTCGAGAGCAGATTTTATAGTCGGCGAAGACGAGGAAATCATTCTACTGGAGGTCAATACGTTACCTGGCATGACTAAAACCAGCCTCTACCCAGACGGCGCCCGGCACTTAGGTTATGACTTTCCAGCATTAATCGAATTATTAGTGAACAGAGCCTACAACCGACGCTAGTTGATCATCCTCCGTAAACGCGATTATGGCGTTGTACGGAGGATACAGTTTCGAAACGCCTAGCTGTTACATGTCATAACCACGCTCATTGTGAGAAGCTAAATCTAGCCCTCCCACCTCTTCATCAGATGAAACCCGGTTGCCGACCAAAGCGTCCGTGATCTTCAGAATAACCCACGTAACGGCAGCCGTGTAACCTAATACGGCTACGACTCCGATCAATTGCGTAACAAATTGATCTCCCATCGTGCCATCAAGGCCTTGTCCGCTGAAAAGTCCAATAGAAGAGCTCGCAAAAACTGCTGTCGCCAACATGCCTAAGGCCCCGCCCACACCATGGACCGGAAACACGTCTAACGAATCGTCAATTTTTAACGATCGCTTAATAAAGTTGGTCGCCAAGAAACAAATTACGCCACCCGCTATACCAATAATCAGCCCCCCTCCAGGCCCGACATAGCCCGAAGCGGGCGTGATGGTAGCAAGGCCGGCCACCATCCCTGTTACCAGGCCTAACGCAGAAGGTTTCCCATATTTTTTCCATTCCATGGTCATCCAACTTAATGCTCCTGCGGCGGCTGAAATATGCGTAACCAGCATCGCCATCGCAGCATCTCCATTTGCTGCCAGCGCACTACCTCCGTTAAATCCGAACCAGCCAACCCATAGCATCGCAGCACCGGTGATGGTCATCGTCATATTGTGGGGAGGCATCGCTTGATCTGGAAAACCGCTTCGATTGCCTATGACCATCGCTATCACGATAGCGGCGACCCCCGCAGTAACATGCACTACAGTACCGCCAGCAAAATCCATAAGGCCCATATCACCTAACCAGCCTCCGCCCCACACCCAATGACAAATAGGCGCGTACACTAATAAAAGCCATGCTGCTGAAAACAAGACTACCGCAGAAAATCGCATTCTTTCTGCAAATCCACCAACAATCAGCGCGGGCGTAATAATTGCGAAAGTCATCTGGAAAAGAGCAAAATTACTTTCAGGAATCGATCCTGATAAAGTTTCCTCTTGAATGCCTCCCATCAAAAAGTTACCCAAACCACCAACAAATTGATTCAGACCGCCACCATCTCCGAAAGCTAAGGAATAACCTACTACAAGCCACAAAATCGACATCAAGCAAGTAATCGTAAAACATTGCATCAACACACTGAGCACGTTTTTTGACCGCACAAGGCCGGCATAAAACAATGACAATCCAGGGATAGTCATAAATAGCACCAACGCTGTCGAAGTTAATATCCACGCCGTATCGCCCCCATCCAGCCCTTCAGCCTGACTGGGTAGCGCGATACAGCAGAACGCCAAAGTAATTAATAACCTGATCATTAAAGTCTCCCTCATAGTTATCTATTCAAACCACAAACAGTTTGAATCACATGAGACAATAATGCCACATAATTGTGCGATTATTTACAAAAACGAATTTATTACAGTTTGTATAATTCACGCACTATTTTGGTGCTTTTATAAATAAAACTGGTATAAATTTGTAACAGGTCAGCGCCTGCCGCAAGCATATCGTTTGCTCTGACCTCACTATCGACGCCGCCCACGCCTACTATGGGAAAGCAGTTAGGCAATAATCGGCGAAAGTGGCCCACTGTTTTAAAGCTCTTTTGATAGAGAGGCGACCCACTTAGACCACCTTCCTCATTAGTAACTAGACTAGTAGGTCTATCCAGCGTCGTGTTCGTCGCAATCAACCCATCAATTTGATAATGGACGATTCTCTCGCTGATAAGCTCGATATCTTCCATTTTCAAATCCGGTGCAACTTTGAGCAGTAAAGGCGTATATCGAGGCTGACTCGCTTGCTCAGTCTTAACAGCATCAAGCATCCGCTCCAAATAATCT
>CAZYHH010000242.1:0-5142 GCA_964647295.1 uncultured Pseudomonadales bacterium | reverse complement strand
CGATCGAGATGCCCTGCCTCAATATGCTCGTTTGGGATTTAATTATCACGAGCTTCATGTAAACGTTATAGCCAGAGACTTTGAGATCGTTGATCCGATCTCCAGTCCTGGTTATCGCATGAGGCCTGAATTTTCGATTGATTACGAGACCCAGCTACCTGGCGCCATTGACATGAATCTGTCCTATCGTTCTACGAAATTGAGCGGCTCTAAAGCATTTGTTGAAGGTGAAGACGTGGCTCGAGCACAAAGAGATCACTTCGAAGCCAGTTTTTTGATGCCGTTTCGCAGTCGTTTAGGATATGCAAACCTTGAGACCGGTTATCTATATTCGCATTATAACCTTGAAGATAGAGGTGACCTTCGAGCTAAAAATAATACAGATAGACTGTCTCGTGGCATTGGTTTTTTCTCGTTGGACTTAGGGACTTATTTTGAAAAAGAGGTGAATTGGCGGAATCGACAGTTCATACACTCCATTGAGCCGAAGGCTTATTATTTAGTCCAGGAATATGAAGATCAGTCGGCTATACCGATTTTCGACACAACGCAATTTTTTTATAGGTATTCACAGCTTTTTCGACGAGATCGTTTTTCTGGGATAGACCGAATCGCTGATGCAAATGAGTTAACGGTTGGGATTACCTCTGCAATCAATAATTCACAAAGTGGTCGTGAGGTAGCATTTTTTAGGCTCGGTAAGACTTCTCAATTTAGGGATCGCAAGGTATCGCTCGATGCTTTTGAGATTAATCGACAGCTTGATGAAGCACTCTCAGGAGATATTTCGTTGGTGCTTAACGACCGTCTCAGATCGGTGATTGGTTTCGTTTGGGATGACAAAAACAGCGAGTGGAGTCAATCTTCTTTTCATATGAATTATAAGGGTAAAGACGGCGAAATTTTGAATGTGGGTTTTCGTAGGCTACTTGCAGAAAATATAAAGCAATCCGAGTTTTCTTTGGTCTGGCCGGTGACGAACAATGCTTCTGTCTTTGGTAGATGGGGTTTTGATTGGAATCGTAATCGGACCCTTGACTCTTTTTTTGGAGTTCAATACGACGATTGTTGCTTAGAGGTTAAATTTGGTTATCGGAAGTCTTTGGATATCCCGGCTTCCAGGTATTATGCTCTACCACAGTCCGATGAATCGATTTTGTTACAACTAAACTTCAAAGGGTTTGCGGATTTTGGATCTCGAGTAGATTCGATCATGAGACAAGGAATTCGAGGATATGCAGATAGAAAATAAAAAGGAAGAAAATGGGCCCAAAAAAGGAACTCGCGGACTAGGTATTTTACAGAGGCTTGTTTTGATTGGTGCTGGAATATTTACTCTAGTGCCGAATGTGTTTGCGGCCTATCAAGAGCTAGATGGGATAGTCGCTGTCGTGGAAGACGATGTGGTTTTAGTTTCTGAGTTGATGCTTCGAATTGACGCGGTAAGAAAGCAGATTGATGCAAATGGCTCGCCGATGCCTCCTGAAGACATACTAGTCAGTCAGGTACTTGAACGATTGATACTCGAAAATATTCAGTATCAGGAGGCGAGCAATAGAGGGATTGAGATCGATGAGGATACTTTGACGAGAGCAGTGACCCAGTTTGCAACGAACAACAATCTTACGCTCGAGCAGTTCCAGAAGGCTTTGTTGAGTGAGGGGACCAACTTCAGAGCATTTAGAGAAGAGATTCGTCGCGAAATGATTATTACACGTCTTCAGCGAAATCTGATACGGAGACGAATTGTCATATCGGAACAAGACATAGACGGGATGCTGAATTCTCCTTTTTACAAAGAGTTATTTTCCGATGAGTACCGAGTTGGCCATATCATGTTATCGATCGATGACGGAGGGCGCAGTCTGGCGGCCGAACAGGCATCAGCAAAAGCACAGTCAATTATCGAATCTTTGGCGAAAGGTACCGATTTTGCGGAAACTGCGATGGCGGAATCCTCTTCAAGTAGTGCCTTGGAGGGTGGAGATATGGGGTGGCGGAAAGCTGGAGCCTTGCCAAGTTTGTTTTCTGAAGTCGTCTTGACTATGGGTGTCGGAGAAGTATCGGAACCAATCGTCCGACCTGGAGCGATACATATCATAAAGTTGCTCGATAAGCGTGGCGTCAGCCTGGAGACAATTAATCAAACGAATGTCAGGCATATCCTAGTAGCGCCGTCTGAGATCAGAAGCCCCAAAGAGGCGGAAGACATGATAAACAAAATACATGAGCAATTGGATGCGGGACAGTCTTTTGAAGAGCTTGCGGCTGAGCATTCTGATGATCCAGCTAGTGCGTTAAACGGTGGCAGCTTGGGGTGGTCTGAGCCTGAATCTTTTGTGGTTGGATTTTCGGATGAGATGAAAAAGACTGAGATTGGTGAGCGAAGCAAGCCGTTTCTCACTCAATTTGGTTGGCATATATTAGAAGTGGTGGGCCGCCGGGAGCAAGACGTGGGCGATGAGGCGAGGGAGGGCAAGGCCGTTGAGCTCTTGCATCGAAGGCGCTTCGAGGAAGAAAGAGAAAAGTGGTTGAAAGAAATTCGTGATGAGTCGTTCGTAGAAATTCGTCTATGATAGTGTAGATGATCGTCATTAGTCCTGGAGAGCCCGCTGGAGTGGGTCCGGATCTTGTTGTTCAATTTGCTCAAAATAGCAGGACAACGCCGTCTTTGGTGGTCTGTGATGCGAACATGCTGGCTGAGCGGGCTGTAGAGCTGGGATTGAGGCTATCAATCGATTCCAATCTTGATAATCCAACAATTGAACCCAATGAAATTACGGTGCTTGATGTGCCGCTCGCGAATCGTGCTACTGCAGGTATCCTAGATGTCGCGAACGCAGCAGGTGTATTAAGTGCATTAGATATAGCTTTAGATGGCTGCCTAAACGGCCGGTATCAGGCATTAGTCACTGGGCCTATTCAAAAGTCCATAATTCAAGAAAGTGGAAGGGCTTTTTCGGGTCATACTGAATACTTGGCCGAAAAGTGCTGTGTTGATGAGGTGGTCATGATGCTTGCGAGCAGCGATATGCGAGTCGCGTTGGCTACCACGCACTTACCTCTTTCGCAGGTAGCGGGGACGATCACTAAAGAATTACTTGAAAAGAAATTGCGGATTGTTCTGAGTTCTCTACAAGGAACTTTTTCGATATCAGAGCCTAGACTATTGGTTGCTGGATTAAACCCACACGCAGGTGAAAATGGACACTTAGGTCGAGAGGAGATCGACATAATAGAACCAGTATGTTCGATGCTAAGAGGTGAGGGTTTTGATGTTGTAGGCCCGTTACCGGCTGATACCCTGTTTGCAAATGTTAGAAGGCGATCTGCAGATGCGATTTTCGTCATGTACCATGACCAGGGGCTTCCCGTTCTCAAACACGCTTCCTTTGGTAATGCAGTCAATATTACGTTAGGACTGCCGTTCGTACGTACGTCTGTAGATCATGGTACTGCTTTGGATATTGCGTCTTCTGGATCAGTTGATACGGGTAGTTTCGTTTCTGCTTTAAGAATGGCAAGGCGCCTGAGTGCAGACTTTACAGATGAAATATAGAAAACGATTTGGGCAGAATTTTTTAATAGATGATCTTGTTATTGATAAAATTCTTTCGATTATCGATTTGCATGAATTAGATAGTGTTATCGAAATTGGCCCCGGCAGTGGTGCCATTACCTCTGGGTTATATGAGGTTGCCAGGAAGGATTATTGTGCTATTGAAATTGACAGAGATTTAGTAGAAGTACTCAAGACAATCTATCCCAACCTTAAATTGATTAACCAAGATGTGCTCAAAGTAGATTTTGATGAGTTGTTCCAGGATAAGCGCAGTTTTCGAGTCTTGGGGAATTTGCCTTACAACATAACAACACCAATATTGTTTAAATTTATAGAGTTAAGAGATCGATCCAAAATTCGTGACCTTCACTTTATGATACAAAAAGAAATGGCTGACCGGCTAACTGCGTCACCAAGCAGCAAAAATTGGGGCCGATTGAGTATCTTGATTCAGATTTATTTTGAAGTTGATAGCCTGTTTGATGTTGCGCCGAGTTCTTTTAATCCACCGCCGAAGGTTTGGTCTAGTTTTATTAAACTTGTACCTAAGGAAAACGATTTGGACCGAGAAAAAATGGCGGTCCTAGATAACGTTTTAAGAGAAGCATTTTCGGGTAGGCGCAAGACAATACGCAATTCGTTGAAGTCCTTTGGTATAGATTGGAACAATCTGGAAGTTGATGCAGGTAAGAGAGCTGACGATTTAGCGATTGAGGATTATCTTACAGTTTTAGATTCTTTGGGTGAAGTAATATGAACAAAGATAATAGTGACAGGGTCGACATAAGGATCGAGGTTAGATATTTGAAGCAGGAATCTGATCAAATTAAAGGGAGTCATGCGTTCGCTTATACGATCACCATAAAAAATAATTCGGATAGTTGGTGTCAATTACTGAATCGACATTGGGTGATAACTGATGCCGAAGGTAATACGGAGGAGGTGCAAGGCGAGGGTGTCGTTGGAGAGAAGCCTGAGCTTAATCCGGGGCAAGGGTTCCGTTACAGTAGCTACGCTGTAATAGAAACGCCAATAGGTTCGATGCATGGTATTTATGAATTTCAGAGAAAAAATGGAGAGAGGTTTGAAGTCCCTATTCCTGCTTTTTCGTTGTCACAAAGCGAACTTGTACATTAAGTAGTTGAGCTTTGGCCACGTACGCGATTGGAGATGTGCAAGGGTGCCTAAGAGAGTTGAACTCTCTCCTAGGTAAGATCGAGTTTTCTTCCAGAGATAAGCTGGTGTTTTTAGGAGATTTAGTGAATCGTGGCCCTGACTCGTTGGGAGTATTAAGGTTAGTTCGAAGTCTGGGAACACAATCGGTTGTAGTCCTTGGCAATCATGACCTGCACTTATTGGCGATTTTATTCGGTGGCCATAATCAAAAACGTTCCGATACGTTGACGAAAGTCTTAGAAGCAAAAGATGCAGAAGACATTGGTCACTGGCTGCGAAAACAGCGATTGATTTACCATGATTCATTCTTCGACTATCTAATGGTTCATGCAGGCATACCGGCGTTTTGGTCGGCTAAAAAAGCGCTGACTCTTGCTGGAGAAGTGGAAAAAATTTTGTCGAGT
>CAZYHH010000241.1:0-5165 GCA_964647295.1 uncultured Pseudomonadales bacterium | reverse complement strand
AAGCCTGAGCTCCACCAGGTTTGAATTTTTCGAGTATTGTCGAGAAACTGCTTACTTTTTCGATCAAATAACCAATTGAATGCGAGCGCAATTACTCCGAGAAATTCAAAATAAAGGTAGCCGTACAAAAATAAGATTGCGTTAATAAGACTCGAATATTGTGTCAACATTGAGAGCAAGAGGCCTAAGGACAATATTATGGGCGACAAAGAAATCAACAAAAATGCCAGTAAGCATAAAATCGAAATTGACAGAATTCTTCGACGAATTTTGGAGGCTGTATCGATATTCATAGTGTTGAGTCTAAGATAAGGAATTATACTAGTTTGCGGAGCAAGCGCTTCTCGATTCAAATAGCATAATCATATAATACCAATAACAGGTTCTTACTAGAGATAAATGTCATTTTAGGTTACTCCAAAAAAATAGAGATTGCTCAAGAGTACAGGGAAATCTGTTTGGCTTTTGCCCGGTCGACTTTGTTGCGGGCGGGTAGAGAGGTGTTGCCCTTATTTCGAACTACCCTAAAAAGCCACAATAAATTGAAGCAAGGGTTTGATCCGGTGACGCTAGCCGACCAAAAATCAGAAGCACTAATCAGAGAAGAGATTCAGCGTCAATTTCCGGAGCACGGGATTTATGGAGAAGAACTAGGACTGGAGACTGGTAATGGACTGACTTGGGTCATTGATCCTATAGATGGTACTCGTGGTTTTGTGACTGGAATGCTGCATTGGGGAATGTTGCTCGCCCTTTTTGATGGTGAAAGACCTGTTTTGGGAGTGGTATATCAGCCTTATACCCAAGAGATGTTTTATGGATTAACTAACAATAGTTGGTTTCAAAAGGATGTGGACGATAGCATTGTCTTGAAGACTAGCACTTGTGTTGACTTGAGTATGGCGTTTTTAGGAACGACTGATTCAGATCTTTTTGACTATGAATACGCTGATAAATTTAGAGAATTAAGAGATCAAGTCCGGATCTGCCGATTCGGCGGAGATTGCTATTCTTATTGTGCGTTAGCGCTGGGATTTTTGGACGTTGCCATCGACCCAGGACTTAAGCCTTATGATATTCAAGCCCTAATTCCTATCGTGAAGGGAGCTGGCGGAGAGATCACCACTTTTGATGGCGGCGACCCTAGTTTAGGTGGAAATGTTGTTGCGAGTGCCAATCCTGTTCTTCACGAAAAGGTCTTGTCGCTTCTAAATCAAACTTGATCTTCTATTGCGACTGATTTCGTGGTTCAGTCTTGGCGGGGGTAAGATTTATGGTAAGAGATAGGTTTTCGTCGATCTTTTTTTTGGAATATAGCAAAGGGAAGCTCTCATCCTTTGCCCAACCTTCAAGTAGATTGTCATAAAAATGGGATTTAGGGTTTCCAGATTGACCCGGTGCATTGGTCATTTCCGAGTTATCCCAGCTGCCGACGTCGATTACCATACGAAAAGAAGCGCCGCTTCGAACGTCAAAGTTTTTCCCTGAAAACCCCGTATTGTTAGTGGTATTCGCGCTTCCTCCTCGTGGATAGGATTCAATGCTTAGCTCTTTTTGGGTTTCCTGGTTTACTATATTTAAGAGCGGGTGTGGAAAACGTATTTGGTGCAGGTCTCCCCACTGCCACTCTTCAGGATTTTCCCCTAAAGAGATTTTTAGTTCTGCTATTGCAGGTGCTAGTGATTTGTAAGCGATGGATTTGCCGTTTTGAGTATCAAGGAGTTTGAGGACCATTAGTGAATCGATTTCAGAGGAACCTCTTGGTCTTTGACCATAGGGATCGATCAAAACCTTAATGTTTGGTACTAAATGTTGGTAATACCAAACAGACCAGAGAGCTGCCGCTGCAGAATCTGGGGTCAGTCTAAAATCCCAATCTGTTAACAGATTGATATCGTATTGGAATAGATTAGGCAGCATGTTAATCACAGATCTGGCTAATAGTGATTTATAGTCTCTTTGTAATTGGGAAGAGTCCTCCAAAGAGTGCTTGGTGGCGCTTGATAAAGACTCCATGATTCGGCGATATCGCCACGGTGCAGACCATTCAAAACCGACCTTAAAATTTTTTATAGGATAATCAGGAGGCAGGTTCATTGAATTTGCGGTTCCAGTATAACCTCTTAGAGGGTTGTACTCGACAGGCAAGGTGTCCATATCAAAATAGCCATCCCATTCATATTTACCGTCGCCCGGTACCGGTAGTAAGCCATCCCAATTATCACGCTTTGGAAATCTTCCGGCGGGTTTGTACCCAATGTTACCCTCTATGTCTGCGTAGACTTGATTTTCTGAAGGTGCACCCCATCGATTTAAGGCTGCAACAAACGACCTAAAGTCAGAGGCTCCCATATATTCGATACTTCCGAAATATGGGGCCATCCCAGGTTCTAGCCATGCAGCGCGCAGAGCGAAAGCGTGTTTTTTGGTTTCGTATATCACAGGACCATGCCGAGTGAACTTCATTTCTATTTTGACCGGTGCCGAGTCTTTGACTAACAGAGATTCTGTTATCGTTTTAAAGGGCTCGTTATTAGAATTATATCGGTAACCTTTTCGTCTCTTTTCGTAGACGTACAAGTCTTCTTGATCGATGGGGAAAATTGTAAGGCCAAAAGCGATGCGTTCATTATGACCTATCGATATTCCTGGTAGAGCCGGTTCGCCGGCTCCTATTACGTTAATGCCAGGGCCAACCAAGTGGCTTATGTACCTTAGTGATGGGACAGCATGAGAGCGATGCGGATCGTCTGCCAATATGGGCCTACCAGTTTCAGTTCTTGAAGGTGAAATTGCCCAGTTATTACTTCCTAGTTGGTCGTCAAAAGGGTCTGCTAATTTTGCAATAGCCGAACTACTAACGGGGTCATTGAAGTAGACCGGCGCTTTGGCTAAGTGATACGTATCCAATACATTGGGGGGGATGATGCAGGGATCTAGGCCAAGCGGGACTTTTGTTTCCCATTCCGGTTGAAGCTGTTTCCACTTGGCAGCCAGCTCTAGTTTGTTGTCACAGGCTAATCGAGCTCTCCAGACCTCTCTAGTGACGTTTCTCCAGAGTCCGTTACTACGTATTCTAACCACGTCAGCTGGTGTCCAAACTTCCGGGCTGTAGTCGAGGAGCCTGAATTCGATTGGCAATAGTTCTGGTTTTGTCTCGGTTAACTCGATAAAGGCGTTTATACCTTCGACGAAACTCTCGGTTATCCGTTTCGCATCATTACCGTAAGCTAGCCATTCGCTGTATAAGTCACCCCGGTAAAGAAAGCTTCTAGCCGCCTTGTCCTGCGCTATATATTTGCTACCGAACACTTCTGATAATTTGCCGAGGCCTCGGCGTCGCCAGACATCAATTTGCCACAGACGATCTCTAGCAGCATTAAACCCTTGTACAAAAAAGACGTCGTAGTAGTTTTGGGCGTAGATGTGTGGGACACCCCACTTATCAACGAGGATTTGAGCAGGGGCCTCTAGTCCTTTAAGCTCAATTTTTTGTTCTTCTGTCCAAGCGAGAAAAGAAGAAATAAGGAATAAAGTGAAAAGTAAATACCGGCAGCGCATCATAGCAATCCAATATCCTGTTAGGGCCTCTTCACTTAATCCCAGTTTAGCGCGCCGCCAGTTTGGTATTCTGTAACACGAGTTTCAAAGAAGTTCTTTTCTTTCTTTAAATCCATAATTTCAGACATCCATGGAAAAGGGTTTTTTACACCCGGATATTGTTCTGGCAATCCAATTTGTGCTAATCGACGATTGGCTATAAATTGCAGGTATTCTTCCATCATATTTGCGTTCATGCCCAACACGCCTCTGGGCATCGTATCCCTCGCGTAAGCCACTTCGTATTGCATTCCTTCGATGACCATCTGCAGCGATGCCGTCTGCATTTCTTGGTCCCATATATGAGGATTTTCTAACTTGATTTGATTGATGACATCGATCCCAAAATTTACATGCATCGACTCATCTCTAAGGATGTATTGGAATTGTTCCGAGGTGCCCGTCATCTTGTTCCTTCTACCCATGGACAGGATTTGGGTAAAGCCACAGTAAAAAAATATGCCTTCTAAGACACAGTAATAGGCGATGAGATTTTTTAATAAAGTCTTATCGGTTTCTGCGGTTCCTGTTTTAAATGCGGGGTCGTTGATTTCTTTGGTGTATTTTAAAGCCCAGGACGCTTTTTGAGCGACGGCAGGTACTTCTCTATACATATTAAATATTTCGCCTTCGTCCATCCCGAGAGATTCGATACAGTACTGATAAGCGTGAGTATGTATAGCTTCTTCAAAAGCTTGCCTTAATAAATACTGCCTACATTCTGGATTAGTAATTAACCGGTAAATCGCCAGCACAAGGTTATTTGCCACCAGAGAATCGGCGGTAGAGAAAAAGCCTAGGCTGCGTTTAACGATGTTACGTTCGTCCTGTGAAAGACCATCTTCTGATTTCCATAAGGCGATGTCGGCAGTCATGTTTACCTCTTGTGGCATCCAGTGATTGGCGCAACCGTCGAGGTATTTTTGCCAAGCCCAATCATATTTAAAAGGGACCAGCTGGTTCAGATCTGCTCGGCAATTGATCATGGCCTTTTGATCCACACTAACTCGTTCATAACTTTCGAGTGACGGCATGGTCATATCCGGCACCGGTGTGGGTTCGATCACTAACTTTTCTAAGGTTGCATCAATTTCTTTTTTTGGAACTTCTTCCTTGATGCTTGGCTCCTGCTCCATTTTTTGAGTTATAGGAGGTGGTATGGGGTTAGCTTCCTGCTTATCGTCGTACTCGTCCCAACTTAACATGTCTGTTGTCTCCTTATTGACAAGCTTCACAATCTGGATCATCTATAGAACAGGCCATAGGAACTGGCGCGGCCTCAGAAGTGCTCAGATCTAAAGATTCGTTTATCGCCGGCTTCTCCTGAGCTACTGCGTTAGCTGGGCTGGTTTGCTCTGTTGTAACCGCATTGAGAGTGCCTCTATCGAGGGTTGATTTTTCAGTACTGGTGGCGCTTAGAGCACGTAAATAATAAGTGGTTTTTAGTCCTCTTAACCACGCCATTCGATAGGTGATATCAAGTTTCTTGCCTGATGCGCCGTCTATATATAGATTCAGAGACTGCGCTTGATCGATCCACTTTTGTCTTCGGCTGGCCGCATCTA
>CAZYHH010000240.1:0-5182 GCA_964647295.1 uncultured Pseudomonadales bacterium | reverse complement strand
ACAGTCTTCAATATAGCTTTGATCCGTCTCGCTCACGTCAATCAGAATCTCAAACTGCTCTCCGCAGTAAGGGCAACTTATTCTTTGCGGTTCTGTCATCAAGTTCATCCTACTACTGTACTAGTTTTTGCCACCCGTGCTACTGTTGCGAACTTTTTGGGAAGTAAATAAGTTGTCTGAGCCACCTTTTTGGTTTGATCAAGCACTCCAAACCCCCTCCAAGCCAGGAAATGTTGAAGTCGAGGGCGTCAATATTGTCTACGAAACATGGGGGAAGCCTGGCAATCCTGGAGCCATCTTAATACACGGCAGCAATGCCCATCTAGAGTGGTGGAGATTCACAGCACCCTTTCTCGCCGACAAGTTACATATTGCAGCGCTCGATCTATCCGGAAACGGCAACAGCGACTGGCGTGAAAAATACTCTGGAGAAGACTTTGCAATGGAAGTCATGGCTGTCGCCGAAGCGGCTTCGATGAACCAATACCCGTTTATCGTCGGACATAGTTTCGGCGGGTTTGTTGCCCTCGAAACCTGCTACCAATATCAAGATGATGTGGGCGGACTGCTTCTCATGGACTTTACTACCGCCCCTCCCGAAGAATATGTCGAATGGGGACGTAGAGTCGAAAGAGAAGGCGTTAAACCGGGAAGAAAGCTGAGAACGTATCCCGACAAAGAAACAGCAAAAAGTCGGTTTCGTCTTCTTCCGGACCAGCCAGGGGTCCGACAAGAGCTCTTAGACCACATGGCAAACTATGCGATCAAAGAAACAGAAGAAGGCTGGACCTGGAAGTTTGATCCTGCCTTGTTCGATTACCTTGAAATGGGAACCGACCAGCGAGACAAGTATGTCGCGCTCAATTGCCCTAGCGCTCTTATCTTGGGAGAGAAGAGCGAAGACGGAGGCGCCTTTTATGAAGCACACATGTCCGAGATTACCGATGGTTTATTGCCCACCATCACAATACCGGGAACCTACCATCACCTGATGTTTGACAACCCACTGGCCGTCGCGATGACCATGAAATTGCTCATGCTCGAATGGCACAGACAAGCCAATCAAGAGCAGTTGCAATCTGCTCTACGAAAAGTAACCTTAGGTTAAGGGGGAGAGACGTGACTGAATTAACTGAAAAGCTTATTGACGAACTTCAAAGTATTGATACACCAACTGTATGCAATGCGCTCGAGGTCGTGGCACCAGAAAGAAGGGGTTACGGCTATACAACCCAACCACTGGTTTGCACTCGCCCAGAACTCAAACCTATGGTGGGGATAGCAAGAACCGCTGCAATTCGATCGGCTCATCCCTCCAGCCTACGCGGCAAGGAAGCGGGACAGATGAGCGACGGTTACTACGCCTATATAGATGAGGGTCCGAAACCCAGCGTGATTATGATTCAGGACCTGGATGATGCTCAACGTGGGTATGGGTCTTTTTGGGGAGAGGTCAATTCAAATGTGCACAAAGGGCTGGGGGCACTAGGCGTAATCACAGATGGGAGCGTGCGAGATTTACCAGATGCAGCTGAAGGGTTCCAGATGATTGCTGATAGGGTCGGGCCATCACATGCATTTGTACATCTCGTAGGTTACGGACAACCGATCACCATCGCCGGAATGCGAGTAATGAGTGGTGATTTGATTCACGCTGACTTGCATGGCGCGGTCACAATTCCCTGGGATGTCGCAGACAAGGTACTTGATGCCGCCAAAGAGATAGCCGCCTCTGAAGCAGTTATCATCAGTGCATCGCAAGAGCCCGGGTTTAATATCGATCGATTACGACGTGCATGGGGAGAATCTGCTGAACTAAAGCACTAAACTCCCACAATCAATTGGCAGTAGAAGGACTCGCAGATAACTCCTCTACAATCTGCTCGTGTGTTTTCTGGTCTAGTCGATAGATCAGCGTCAAAAAAATCAAAATAAACAATATCGGTATGGGAGCAAGCGTCAGTATGCCGTGAATCGCCGAAAGAGCGTTCGCCGATTGCTCCTCATTAGCCACATAACCTGAGAGCCCCAGCACTAAAGCGACGCCAGCACCGCCCACCGTTTTTGCTAATTTCTGAAAGAAGCTGGCCGTAGACGAAATCATGCCATCAGCCCGATAACCAAACTTGCTCTGGGCAAACTCGATCGTATCAGGAATCATCGCCCAACCCAGGACTGCTACGGGCGTCGATCCGATAGCGACTAGGGTTCCCCAAAAGAATATCCCAGCGATCGACTCATGAGGTGTAAAGTAAAAACCTGAACAGGAAACGATAGTTAGGTAGGCGCCTAACCGAATAGCTCCTGGTTTCCCGTACTTGTTAGCGAGAACAGGTACCAACCAAACCGCAAAAATCATTGCGCCCAGAGTAGTTCCTAAAAACAGTCCGATAAGCGAAGGATCGCCGACATTGTATATAAAGTAATAAGGCGTGACCGCCATCCTAATCGTGAAGCTCATCATCCCACAGCAAAAAATGCCAATCACAATAAATAACGGAGGATTCTTGAGGACAGATTTCAAACTCTGACCCAAATCCGGTCGCTCACTATCCTTAGGAACCACCACCTCCTCAACCGAAGCATAAGTTATCCAGAGCAAGATAGTGGCAATCACAGCAAAGAGGCTCATCAAAGACAAAAAACCCTGCGCTTCATTTTCAAAAAAGGAGTGTTGCACGAAGTCCTCTAAAATTACCGAAGTCAGCCAGCCACCGGCAAAGGCGAAACCAATCCGATAAGTACTCAACCGGGTTCTTTCTCCGTAATCCGATGTCATGGAAGCTGTGAGAGTGGTATACGGTATCGTCACCATTGTATAAACCAGACCAAATAGCGTGTAGGTCACGTAAGCCCAAACGATACGGCCTTCAAGACCAAAGTTTGGCACGGTAAACGTCAGTACGGAAACCACACCAAGAGGGATTCCCCCGAAAAGCAGATAAGGCCGCATCCTACCCCAGCGTGTTCGAGTTCGCTCGGCAATCATTCCCATCAATGGATCACTTATTGCATCCACAAAACGTGCCACGCCAAAGATTGCAGCCGCGGTAAGCGCGGGTATCTCCATCACATCCGTGTAAAAATAGAGTAAGAAGGTCATGACAGACATGAAATAGAGGTTTATGCCAAAATCCCCAACCCCATAACCGACCAAGCTACGGCGCTTGATCAACTAATCACGCCTTGCTCGCGGAGTTGAATGATTTGAGCTTCTTCTACTCCTAAATCCTTTAATACATCTTCCGAATTGATACCGGGGTCTGGCGCGGCGTTGTCAAACTTTTCGGGCTGAGGAAACTTTGATAAGTTAATCGGCGAGCGGATCAAATTCAAATCGCCAAGCTCAGGGTGAGGAGCGGGTTTTGCTATCTCTAGATACTTCACTTGCAGATCTTCAAACCCCTCTCCAATATTATTGATGGGGCCAGTGGGCACACCTGCCTGATTTAACAAAACCACCAATTCTTCAACACTATGCTGGGCGGTCACATCGTTCATATCTGATTTAATTGACTGATGATTATTGCTTCTATCCTTAACCGACTGATATTTCGGATTGTTGAACAAATCATCAGCATTTAACGCATCACAAAATCTTTTCCACATGACGTCGCCAAACGCTGCAATATTAACGAAGCCATCTTTCGCTTCGAAAGTACCCATAGGCACCTGAGTGGGGTGATCGTTACCTTGTTGACTGGCAATCTCTCCTTTCATCGTATAGCGAGCACCTTGAAAATCAAGCTTGGACATCATCGCCTCTAACAAGGATGTGTGCACCCATTGGCCTTCGCCGGTTCTCTCACGATGGAGCAACGCCATCAAAATACCCTGCCCCAAAAACATACCAGCTGAAGTATCGCTGATCGCGACACCAACTCTCATCGGACCCTTGCCTGGCTCTCCGGTAACCGACATGAGACCGCTCATACCTTGAATAATCTGATCAACGCCAGGACGCGTTGCATAAGGGCCTTCCTGCCCAAAGCCCGAGATACTCGCGTAAATGATCTCTGGCTTGATGGCTTTTACAGTCTCGTAATCAACACAAAGTCGATACTTCACATCACTCCTGAAATTTTCGACAATGACATCTGTTTTCTCAACCAATCGATGAAATAGTGCTTGGCCTTCAGCTTTTTTTAAATTAATTGCTAGGGAGCGCTTATTTCGGTGTAAATTCTGTTCATCCGGTCCTCTCCTGCCACCGGTCACCGAGTTACCTTTACCATCTTTCCTCGGCGGAGGTTCAACCTTTATCACCTCCGCGCCCCAGTCGGCCAGAAGGCGCACAGCAGTAGGGCCTGCCCTAGCAATCGTCAAATCTAACACCCGAATATGATTAAGCGGTCCATCCATTAACTCTAACCTATTTGCCGGATTAACCTTCCAGGTAACAAATCGGTCTCGTTACCGTAACGATAGGTAATATCACCATGACAAACAGTTGCAAGATACCCTTCTGCCTTTTGCTGCAACCGAGCACCTCCCGCGGGTAGATCATGAATTATCTCTGGAAGAGAAACATTTAAGTTTTCGAAATCAATGACATTGATATCTGCTCTCATTCCCAACTCTAGCGTCCCTCTATCCATCAACTCGACCGCCCTCGCCGTATCTCTTGATTGACTTTTGACTAGAGTCGGCAAATCAATTTGTTCCCCTCGGTGTCGATCGCGGCCCCAATGAGTCAAGAGGCTGGTAATAAAACTTGCATCACAAATCGTGCCCACATGAGCCCCCCCATCACCTAAGCCCATCACCGTATTTTCGTGGAGTATCATATCGCGACAACAATCTAAATTTTGCTCCGCATAATTCGCAAAGGGTGTATAGAGTATATTCTTGCCTTCATTTTCCAACATACAATCGTATATATAGGACCAGGGTTCTTTACTCTCTAGACCTGCCTGGGCCTGAAGACTGTCTTCTGGTGAAGGCTCGTAATTCGGGGGGTCAGTCAGCAACCATAAATTTCCACCTTCTCCCATCATGTTAAACAGCCTTTCAAATCCACGCCCCGGCTTTTCCTTCAAGATCCGTGCTTTTCTTTCTGGATCCCTTAATGCGTGCAGTCGTTCCCCCATCGGTTGCTTTGAGATTTCTCTGTAGGATGGCCTTGCTGAAAAAGGGGATAGGGTCGTCGTCAACCCTAAAAGAATACCAATGGCCCGAGGAG
>CAZYHH010000239.1:0-5204 GCA_964647295.1 uncultured Pseudomonadales bacterium | reverse complement strand
AATCAGACAATTATAACTTGATTAAATTACCATGGCGAAAACTACAGCTCGAAAAGTCACTCTCGCTAGACAAACAATAATCGGTTTTTTAGGTTTAGTCGCTTTAGGATTCGTGAGCCTTAGTTTTTACTACGGTACCAGCCTTAACAAATTGGGACCGGCTGTCGAGGGAGAAGATTACACGCTGCTCGATACCTCAGTAAAAAGCCAAAAACGCGGAAGAGAAGAGGTAATCGAGTATTTTTCCTATCGATGCATTCATTGCAAAAACTTCGAACCTTTTCTTGAAGATTGGCTCGTCAATATCCCTGACGGTATAACTTTTGAACGACAACACGTTATTTTCTCTACCTCTGATGAATTGTTTGCGAGGGCTCATTTAGTCTTGAAAACCCAACCTAGATATTTAGAACTGCATGGTCGCTTATTTTCTGCCATACATGATCGACAGAAATATTTTGATAATCTGGAAGATCTTACCATCTATTTAAACGAATTCGACGTCGATATCACCGAATTTCGACGGTCTTTCAACTCGCCTAGTGTTAGTCGGAAACTACAAGCCAATCGGTCACGTCAAGCACAAACACAACTATCGGCTACTCCCTCGCTCCTGGTCTTAGGCAGATACCTAGTCTCTATGAGCAATGGCCAGCAAAGAGCACTCGACATCGCCTCGGAGCTAATCGCAAGAGAACGAAACCCCGCAACTAAAAGCGAGCCCTAAGACTCAACCCATAATGTCTAGGATATCCAAGCTGAGTCCATACACTTGGCTCGTAGAAATCACGAGGGTCATTACCAAAAAAGTAACCTCTCACAAAATAATCTTTGTCTGTCGCATTTTTTAACCAGGCCTTTGCCTCCCATCGACTGCCTTGAAAACTCAAACCCAGATTAAGTAATTCATAAGACCCAGACTCAGAATCATGGCCATCGGAGAAGAAAAAAGAATCCTTACCCTCTAGATCAACATGAAAAGCCCATCGGGAATTGAACACATACTCCGCACCGAGATAAAACTGATAATCAGGCGCGTGTGCCTGGTCACGACCTACCAAAACGTGGTCATCGGCGCCCCGATAGGAAGAAAAGTTTGTATCGAGCCAACCGACACTCAAATCGAAAAACAGACGGTCACTAGCTTGTATTCTTAGATCGACCTCGACCCCCCGATTGAATCCCTCTGCTGCATTACCCGTATACTCAATAAACTCCGAAGATCCATCATTTCGTTCACGGGTAATCGATGTGGAAATCTGAATGTCACTCCTTTTCATGTGAAAAATCGCTGCTCGCATCTGTATACGCTCATCTAAGTAAAGGCCTTTATAGCCCAACTCGAAATTCCACAGGCCTTCAGGACCAAACAATCTCAAATCTTCGTCAATACTGCCATCTGTGTTAAATCCGCCCGATTTATAGCCCCGATGGACCCCGAGGTAAACAAATTGATCTGGCCCTAAATTCCTCTCAACCAGAGCTCTTCCACCAACCAAAAAATCATCGGGATCATACTGTAATGTTGTAGAGTCGAGATAGCCGATGTCCAAATCTTCGCCTCGTAATCCCATCTTAATTACCCAATCGCCAGGCAACTTTTTCGAGAGCTCTCCATAAATTGCAAATCGATCAACCTCATAGCTACTGCCGAACGGATCAACTAAATAGGTATAACGCCGAACCAAATCAAGATCATAGTGATAACCATAAACACCCGCGACCCAACCATAGGCGGATTTGTTTAAATTCTTACTCTCCTTTGACATCAATCTTAACTGGTAGCTCAGAGAATCAACCTGTCGCTCATAAAGATCTTTTGAACTGTACTCCCATGGATCGAACCCCACGAAAGTCCAATCTTCATCGTAACCATAGCTTATATCGCTCTTGCCAAAGCCAGCCGAAAAGACCAAATCCAACTTATCAGCCAAATTCTTATCGATAGAGAGAGAAAAAATGGCTGTATCCTGATCATCCACACCAGGCTCATCGGAACGAGTCAATCGATTATTATCGAGTGAAAACGCGTCATAGCCATTGTTAACCTCCAGCCTTCCAAGGTTAAATCGATAAACACTGTCCTCGGTTTCGATAACATATTTAAGGCGAAGATTTTTTTCGTCCTTAGCATTGGTGTCTGCCACCCCGAGATGTACATTTTTCATAAAGCCATCTTGTCGATAGTGCTTAGCACTGAGCCGCAAGCCAGACGTCGGATTAATGGGGCCCGACATGACTAAACCCAAACCCCTAGCTGCATATTCGCCAACCTCGACTTCGACGAACCCCTCAAATTCCTCAGTCGGATCATTAGAGACAATATTAATAGTACCCGCCAACGAGTTAGCCCCATAAACCATCCCCTGAGGACCTCGCAGTATTTCTACTTGTCTCACATCAAACAAGCTAGCGACGGTGCCTACACCGCTAAGATCAACCCCATCAAATATCAGGCCGACAGAAGGATTTATCGGTTCGATAAACTGACCACGTTCACCCACACCCCTTATCTGGAAATGGCGAGCCCTAGAAGAGCCCGATGAGTAATTGACGTTAGCCGCTCTACTGATGACTTCCTCTAGATGATTAACCGCTGCCAGAGAGCGCTCTGGATCAATCAACGCGATACTCGACGCCATAGATTCTAGGGTCGTATCCCTAAACTCGGCGCGCACTACCACCTCTTCAATCCAGTCCTCCGGCCAGGCCGAAGTCGAAAAAAGAGTGATAACTAAGATCAGCGGAATTGAGGATTTGTAAAACATTGTGGCTCCTATAAAACTACCTTGGAGCGCATCGCCTATCCCTACGCCAGAATTAACCAGATCAGGTTCGGAGGGTCTACCATCTGCTTCGACAGACAATATCTCAGGCCTAGGCCACCCCTTAGGTAAACTCACTCTACCCCTATATCCTTTAGATTGTCCAGCCCAATACACCTGATGGTGCGAACAGACCTGCCTTTTTGAAAACTGCACCGTTAGCGCCTGGTGTGTCACAATAGACGACGCGGAAGATAAAACGGCCCTACGTCGCGAGTTACCAATTTGGCAAGCAAGAAAAAAAAACAAAATCCTAAAATCAGAACGTATGTCTTTCGTTTCACCATAAAACTCATCGGGTGGCTAAGTTTATTTAGCTTTTTATTTGGTAGCGGCTATGCAATATTTCTAGACCGGACGATCACGTCAACCTTTGAAGGTCGAAGATGGTCGGTCCCAGCCCAAATATATGCACAGCCATTAGAACTTTACCCGGGTACAAGTCAAAGCAAAGACGCGCTTTCTAATGCGCTGAAAAGCCTTGGGTATAGACCAGTCGAAAAAATTCAGGGGCCTGGAACCTTCAGGTCCATCAGTTCTGGTTTAGAAATCTATTTAAGAGACTTTCCGTTTATCGATGATCACCGCGGCACTCAGAAAATACAGGTAGCTTTTTCAAAAGGAAAAATTCAATCAATCCGTAGCGACAACAAAAAAGTAGCGCTTATCAGACTCGAACCTGCAACAATCGGTAGCTTCTTTCCATCTCATGGTGAAGATCGAATCATATTAAGTCCAGAGGACGTCCCCAACTTATTATCCGAGGGCTTAAAATCGATTGAAGATCGCGAATTCGATCTTCACCGAGGAATTAGCCTGAAAGGTATCTTCAGAGCTTTTCTAGTCAATGTTCAGTCAGGCAAAGTACGCCAGGGCGGCAGCACGCTGACCCAACAACTCGTCAAGAGTTACTATCTAACCAATCGGCAGACACTCGAACGCAAGATCAAAGAGGTCGCGATGTCGTTGATTCTCGAAGCCAGATTCTCAAAAACGGACCTGCTCACCGCTTATATCAACGAGATTTTCCTGGGTCAAAATGGTGCCAGAGCCATACACGGCTTCGGTTTAGGGTCCTACTATTATTTCAATAAGCCGATTCACGAATTGAATATTAGTGAGATCGCCACGCTTATATCCATCATCCGAGGACCCTCCTATTACAATCCATTTCGTTACCCTGAACGAGCATTTGAAAGACGCAATCGAATACTTAACACCCTTCATAACGATGGCCTAATTACAGAACAAGAACTGACTCAATCCCTAAATCGCCCTCTAAGTGTCAGCATCGGAACCAGCGGCGTTGCCAGTTACTATCCAGCCTTCCTCGATCAAGTCCGCCAAGAGTTATCAGACGACTACAATAAAAATGACCTGAGCTCAAAAGGGCTACGAATTTTCACAACACTTAGAACCGACTCACAGGAAATCCTTCAAGCCTCTGTAAGCGATACACTCTCTAGAATCGAAACACAGCGCAAACTATCTAAGAGCTCTCTTGAAGGTGCTGCGATCGTAGCCGACAACCAAACAGGAGAGATTTTAGCTATGGTTGGAGGTAGAAATGCAAAGGTTGACGGATTTAACCGTGCTCTCAACGCCATTCGGCCTATAGGGTCTCTCATCAAGCCAGTGATCTTCCTGACAGCCATCGAATCAGACAGACACCTTGCATCACTTATAGATGACTCACCGATAACTATAATCCCCCGGTTTGGAGAGCCCTGGTCCCCAAAAAATTTCGATGACGAGTACCGCGGCGAAATCCCCTTATTTAGAGCTTTAAGCCAATCTCTCAACCTAGCGACTGTTCAATTAGGAGAAGAAATAGGATTGGAAAAAGTCCTGCGACGTTACTCCGAACTGATTAACAAAAAACCCAAAAACACCTTCCCCTCATTTTATTTAGGCGCGGAGGAGCTGTCTCCGATCAGCGTCCTTGAGCTCTATAATAATTTTGCCAGCGGCGGCTTTCAGACTCCTCCAAAAGCCGTCATCGCTGCCGTAGATTCTTCCAACCAAATTCTTGACCAACGCCCTTTTAACATAAGAAAGAGCATCGACTATCAACACGTGACCGCCATTAATCGTGCTCTTGAGATTGTCATGACTCACGGTACTGGCAGAACCTCTCCCTATTCAAAGCTTGGGGTAGCTGGCAAAACAGGCACATCAAATGATAACCGAGACAGCTGGTTTGCGGGTTTTGATAACAGGCACTCCTGGGTCATCTGGGTTGGCAGAGACGACAACCTAATAACCGGGCTGACTGGCTCAAGCGGCGCTTTACGTGTTTGGAACCGCTTGATCAGCAAACAAGGAATAGACCCAATCCAACAGTCGAATGATGACTACCAAGTTGAGGTTGAGTTTTCA
>CAZYHH010000238.1:0-5213 GCA_964647295.1 uncultured Pseudomonadales bacterium | reverse complement strand
TTTTGTTCTACCACTGTTAAGAATGGAGAGATGTTAGATGCTTTGCGATCAGTTAAGAAAAATTTAGGTTATCTTTTGGATCCACACTCCGCAGTAGGATATGTAGCCGCTAATGAATTTTCGGGTCAATTGAGTCTTCCCGTCGTGACGGTGGCGACAGCCCATCCGGCAAAGTTTCCAGAGGCGATCAAGCGGGCAGGAATTGACTCGGTTGCTGTGCACCAAAAGCTGGAGAGGCTAAAAAACCTGCCTACACAAAGAGAATTGTTTGCTGCTGATGAAGCCTTAGTAAAGGACTTTCTAAGAGGGAGGGCGAGAGGCGTTTAGAACGCTTTGGCAGAGCTCTCTAGAAGTGTTGGTATTTCGGATAAGCTCGTCACGACCTGATTGGGTTGAGCGCCTTCTTTACTCATTTTTTCTGATTTTAGGTTTACCCAGATAGAGTAAAACCCTGCATTGGAAGCACCCTGAATATCGTCTATCAGGTTATCACCAATATGAACGGCATTTTCCGGTTTCAGCTCGGTTTTTTTTAACACAAGATTAAACATTTCGGGGCTTGGTTTACTGGCCGAAACATCGGCTGCATTTATTGCTCCAGCCATGTAAGAGTCTAACCCGGTTTTCTCAATGTCGGCGTTTCCATTTGTCAGAGCGTAAATTAGGTAGTGCCCCTTGATTTTGGACAGCATTTCGAGAGCCCCTGGGAAAAAGCTTACTTCGTTTCGGGCTTTAAAAAATACGGTGAAGGCGTTTTGCGCATTTTGGTTGGCTTCTTTAGCATCCATACCGCTTAAGCTCATTACCTCGCACAGAATTGCTAATCGCAAGAATGAAAGATCGAAACGTTTACTGGGGTTGTCACTTACTATGCGCTGACGTATTTCTACCAAGTAGTCGCTAGAGTAATAATTTAGTGATTCGGGCGCATGTTCTTCCATCCACTGAACCATCTTTGTTTCGGCCCTAATAATGACCTTATCGACATCCCACAAGGTATTATCGAGATCAAAAGTGATCAATCTGATATCAGCCACGCTTTTACGAACCTTTGTTGCTTGTCTTGGCTCGTGGGTGAGCGCCGTCATAGACTTTTGCTAGGTGTTGAAAATCAAGATGGGTGTAAATCTGGGTTGTAGAGATATCGCTGTGGCCGAGTAATTCTTGCACTGCCCTCAGATCGCTGGAAGATTCAAGCAAGTGGGTTGCAAATGAATGGCGCAGCAAGTGTGGGTGTAAAGAATTATCGCCTAATTGTCTACTTGCGATAGTCTTTAGACGTGCTTGGACGGTTCTGGGACTAATCCTTGCCTCTCCCCGTCCCGTGAATAACGGACCCGCCTTAGTTATTGAGGGGTGTACCTGTAGCCACTCGTTTACTGCTTTGGTTGCAAGCCTGCCGATAGGGCATTGTCTTTCTTTATTTCCTTTCCCCAATACTCTTGCGAAGCCTGCTTGGAGGTTGACGTCCTCTATGTCGAGCATCACAAGCTCCGAAAGTCTCATGCCGCAACCATAAAGCAATTCTAAGATCGCTTTATCACGGTATTCGATAGGTTTTTGAGGTTTGAACTCAAATAATTTCGCCGCTTGGTCAGTATCGAGAACAGTAGGTAAGTTACGTTGGGCTTTTGGTACTTGAACCAAAGATGCTGGATTATTTTCTATCAAGCCGTTTTGCTTTTCGTATTCAAAAAAACTTCTAATTGCAGACAGAGCTCGATGTATGCTTTTTGTAGACAAGTTTCGGCTTCTTAACACTCCGACGTAATTCTTTATTTCTTGAATCGATATGTCTTGGATAAGTGCTTGCCCCTGTTGACAGAATCGCTCTAGTTCGAACTTGTAGGCTTTAAGTGTGTTGGGAGAGTATCGTTTTTCTTTTTCTAGGTGGGCAATAAAATGAGCGACTCGAGCGGTAGTTATTTGCATAGCCGATCTACCACTTTTCCAAGTAAGCTCGATATGTAGACAGCGAACATGGTGTCCATATTAGTGTCGAAACGATTAGGGTCTTGGCTGCCGATAGAAAGTACGCCTCCATCATTTTTATAGTTAAACGGTATCAAAATAACGCTTTCTGTATGGTTGTTTTGGTTGTGCGTTTTGCCAAAAAGATTTTTCATCTCTTCTACTCTAAGTTGAACACAGGTGGGACCCGAGCTCTTCATCAAGCTCTCTGAGATGTTGATTTTTTCGAATTTGATGTGGTCTAGATTTGGGCCAAATGTCTTGGTTACAATATTGCACAAGATATAGTCTGCCTTGAAATCAGTTAAGAAGTGCGTGGCAAGTGTTTCGTTAAGTTCTTGCCAGCTCCCCACTTGGAAAAGGCTTAGGCTCAGGTTTTTAATCTTTTCAAATATATCATCATTTTCCTGTGCCACTTTGACCAAGCTGACTACCTGGTTTTGTATTTTTTGGTTGTGAGCTCTTAGGGAACCGATCTGTCGCTCAATAAGTGAAGTGGCGTCGCCGGAATTATGGTCCAAAACTAGCTTAGATAGGAGCAATTCATTTTTGAGGAAAAAATCAGGGTTGCCCTCTAGATACTCTAAAACATCCTCTTCAGTTGTTTCGTTTTTTCCGTTATTTTTGTTGCTTGATTTCAAGTTAAGCTCGGAATCCGCACTTCGCCGTCGAATATTTTTGTGGCTGGTCCGCTAAGCAAAATAGATTTCCCCCCGGGGGGTAAAGTCAATTTAAGCTTTCCGCCTGGCATCGATATTTTGACTTTTTCCCCGATGAGATTTTTTGACGATGAGACTATTGCTGCTGCGCAAGCTCCAGTTCCGCAGGCTCTGGTCTCGCCGACGCCCCTCTCAAAAACTCGAAGTCTGATAAAGCCGCTATCTACAACTTGACAAAACCCTACGTTCACGCCGTTTGGAAAGGTGCTGAGGCTAGAGATTGCACGTCCTATTTTATCTACTTGGGCTGTTTGGATGTCATCTACAAAGGTTACAGTGTGTGGGTTGCCAATAGAAATATTATGAACTTCTAGGCATTTATCTAGAGTTTTAATCTCTAGTGTTTGAGCTTCTGGAGTGCAGGTAGCAAGGTGTAAACGAGTTTGTATCTCTTGTTGAGACTGATAATAAGTTGTGAAATTGCCGCCGAGGCTTTGCCAGTTTATGGTTTCTTTTTTTGTTAATTTTTTTTCTAGTAAGAAGCTCGCAGCGCAGCGAGTGCCATTTCCACATTGTTCAGCCTCAGATCCGTCGGCATTAAATATGCGAAAGTAAAAATCCTTGTTAGGATTTGTTGGTGGTTCAATAATGAGTAACTGATCAAATCCAATGCCAACTTTTCGATCACCAAGTTTCTTTATCAATGACGGGTTAAGTTCGATCCCTTGAGTCAAGGCATCGAGTAGCATGAAGTCGTTACCTAAACTTTGCATCTTTGTGAAAATCAGAGTGTGCATTAGAGGGTTACTCTCTTCCAACTAATCAACTTTTTCTAGCTTTATCTGGTCGTTTATCGTCTCTCTCTTCCTTATAACTTTGAAATCAGCGCCGTCAACTAATACTTCACATGGTCGACCTCTGGAATTGTAGTTGGAAGATAGTGACATTCCGTAAGCGCCTGCTGCCATAATCGCCAGTAACGAATCTTCTGTGATACTCAGCGTCCTTTGTTTGGCAAGAAAATCGCCAGACTCGCAGATTGGACCTACAATGTCCCATAAATTCGATTGCTCGTTTTGTTCTTTCTGCACTGGCAATACATCGTGCCAGGCGTCGTATAAAGCGGGCCTTATTAGATCGTTCATACCTGCATCCACTATGGCAAAGTTAGGAGTTCCACTCTGCGACGATTTCTTTAAGTACTCTACTCGGCACAACAATATCCCACAATCGGAGACTAAACTTCTGCCGGGCTCTGTGAAAATTTGAATCTTTCTATTTTTAAGGTTGTTTTTTAGCATATTCCCATAATCGATGAAGCTGAGAGCTTCTTCTTCTTTATAGGTAACCCCAAGACCTCCTCCCACATTGATGTGACCGATAACAATCCCATCTTGAGCTAATTTATCTATCACATTGCATAGACTATTTACGGCTTCAGAAAATGGCGCTATATCGCTAATTTGAGAGCCAATATGACAGTCAATCCCTTTTATATCGATGTATTCACTTTTATGTGCGGTGCTAAAAAGCTGAAAACTCTCATCGATAGAAACGCCAAACTTATTCTCTTTGAGACCGGTAGATATATAGGGGTGGGTATTCGGATCAATGTTTGGATTAACTCTGATGGATACAGGAGCACGCCTATGTAATAGTTTAGCGCGATCTATTATGCGATTTAGTTCGCTAGTGCTCTCTACATTAATGCATCCGATGGCATTTTTTAGTGAATAATCTATCTCTTCAATGGATTTCCCTACGCCAGAAAACACGACGGTCCTTGGGTCTCCGCCGATCGTGAGAACTCGGCTCAGTTCACCTGCTGAAACGATATCAAAACCAGCCCCTTCATTCTTGAGTAGCGAAAGTATGCTGAGGTTTGAATTCGCTTTAACCGAGTAGTTGATCCGAACATCTAAACCCGACAGTGCTTTTTTTAAAGCGCGGTATCTAGAAATTAAGCGTGCTTTTGAATATACGAAAGTGGGGGTTCCCACGCTGCGTGATACTAGATCTAAAGACACGTCTTCCAGGTGGAGCGTTGATCCTTTATATTGGTATGGCTGGCTCATTGATTAACTGTATATCACAACGCGAAGTTGGTAAGTTCTTGAAATTCTTATATTAACTTTCTAGCGGCGGCGATTGCTTTCTTTACTTGTTTCGGTGCAGTTCCGCCGGCGTGGTCTCTTGATTTGAGCGAGCCCTCGATTGAAAGGAATTGATAAACGTCTTCCCCCACTAGCTTAGTTTGTCCTCCTTTATTGAGTTCGTTTAGAGTAAGCTCATCTAACATTTTGCCCTGAGATATTGCTTTTTTTACGGCACTCCCAACGATTTCGTGGGCCTCTCTAAACGGCACTTTTTTACGCACCAAGTAGTCAGCAAGATCTGTTGCGGTGCTGTAACCGCTAAGTGCTGCTTCCAGCATGTTGCTTTCATTCACTTCGATGTTTGGAATTATCCCTAGGAGTGCGATTAAAGAGTTTTTGAGGGTGTCTACGCTATCAAAGAGTGGTTCTTTATCTTCTTGATTGTCTTTGTTGTATGCCAGTGTCTGTGCTTTCTTCAAAACCAACA
>CAZYHH010000237.1:0-5213 GCA_964647295.1 uncultured Pseudomonadales bacterium | reverse complement strand
ATTTGTTTGGCTCGGCTTCTGTTACGGCTGGCGCGTTATTAGCTCGATGGCTGGTTAAGTCAGGTGTTGATGGAACCATCAAAGTGATTGGGACGCCGGCAGAGGAGGGCGGTTCAGGAAAGGTTTATCTTGCTAGAGCTGGTGTCTTTGATGATGTGGATGTCGTTCTTCATTGGCACCCTTCCGATGTTAATTCTGCTGCACCTTATTCGACGACCGCTAACAAATCCGGAAGGTTTACGTTTACGGGCAAAGCAGCTCACGCTGCTTCTGCACCTGATCAGGGTAGATCCGCCTTGGATGGGGTGGAGGCAATGAACTACATGGTTAATTTGATGCGCGAGCACATTCCTCAGGAGAGCCGAATTCACTATGTGATTACTAAGGGAGGTGATGCGCCAAATATTGTTCCCGAGATCGCTCAGGTTTATTACTACGTCAGGCATCCTGATAAAAATCGCGTAATAGAACTATTTGATAAAGTGGTTAGTGTGGCTACGGCAGCGGCGTTGGGTACGGAGACTAAGGTTGATTTTGAAGTAATGCATGGGAATTATCCTGTGTTACCTAATTATGCTCTTTCTAAAATCGTTGATAAGAATTTTCGTTTGCTGGGCGGTATTGAGTATGACCCTGAAGAAGTTAAGTTTGCTGAACAAATCAAAGCGACTTTTTCTGGTGGAAAAAGCTCCATCGGAACCCAGGAGACAGTCCAACCATTTAAATACCGGCAGAGTATGGGTTCGACAGACGTAGGAGATGTGAGCTGGCTCGTTCCAACTGCAGGTTTTAGCGCAGCAACATGGGTTCCCGGAACCCCAGGCCATAGTTGGCAAGCCGTGGCTGCCGGAGGCATGAGCATAGGCCACAAGGGTATGTTACGAGCTACTGAGTTATTGTTTAGTACGGGTAAAGAGCTACTGAACAGGAAAGAGTTAATTGAAAAGGCACAACAGGAATTAATCCAACAACGAGGTATTGATTTTCAATATTCAGCCTTGCTTGGTGATCGAAATCCACCGCTCGATTATCGCGACTAGCTCATGAAAATAGGAGTACTGCATCCTGGAGAGATGGGTTCGAGTGTTGGAGATGCGCTCATCGAAACAGGACACCAAGTGTTTTGGGTATCTGCTTCTAGGAGTGAAACAACTCGAGCAAGGGCCTCGGGATCGGGATGGCAGGAAAGAATAAATTTAAAGGATTTGATCCAGGAAGTTGGGGCGATTATTTCGGTTTGCCCACCCTCTCAGGCGGTTACCGTTGCTAATGAAGTCGTTGCTCTCGATTTTAATGGGATTTACTTGGATGCTAATGCGATCGCACCACAGACCGCTTTGCTGATATCTGATTTATTTGGTGAACTTTTTGTGGATGGCGGCCTTATTGGTCCGCCGGCTCGACGCCCTGAGAGTACTAGACTGTATTTGTCTGGCGTAAAATCTGAACTCGTCCAATCCTGGTTTCAAGGGGGACTGCTACAAGCCAGAGTGTTGTCGACAAATCATGGCGTGGAAGCCTCAGCATTGAAGATGGCTTATGCCGGGTATACCAAAGGATCTAGTGCGTTGCTAATCCTCATCAATGCTTTTGCAGAGCATCTAGGGGTGCGTGAGAACCTAATGGAAGAGTGGGAGCTCTCTCAGCCAGGTCTTAAGATTCAGAGTGAAAAAACGGCCAACGCCACAGCGGCAAAGGCTTGGAGGTTTGTTGGAGAGATGGAAGAAATATCAAAAACCATGACTGCTTCTGATTTACCAAGTGGCTTCCACGATGCTGCTGCAGAGCTTTATCAAATGATGACCGACCTTAAATACGAATCTAACGCAGACTTAGAGTTCGTTTTGAAGAGGATATTGCAAAACAGAACTGAACCCTGATGCAGGCTTTCTCAAGTGTTTTTGGACGATAAGGCCTAACAATGCCAACCTTTTGCCTCAAATTCTTTAACGAATTGTTTTGCTTTTTTTTCGCAGTAGCTTGCCTGTTTTTTGGCTTTCCAAAGTGTATCAATTTCCTTGGACTCGCTTTTTTTCGTAGACGACTTCACAAGGCAGGGGTAGACCGGGGCAATTGTAAACAACACTTATAATCCTGTTAAGCGAGCCTTTTTTGCAGAGTACCTCTTCCCAATAACGATGAGGACTAAAACAACGCCAACAGGACCACAGCTACTTTCAAGGCAAATCTAGCCTAGGGGCGGTAAAAAAACCTGGGCGGATCTGCTCGAGATCCGATACGCGCAAGCTTAGCCCAATGGCAAAGATATGATCTAGTTCTACTCGGATCAATGATTTCTTCGATTTCGAAAAACTCTGCTGAACGGTAGGGTGATCTTAATCGATTGAGTCGTTCTTTGATTTTTGTAAGATGTGAATCGTAATCGTCTGATTCTTCAAGCTCCGCTTTATAGGCTACCTCGATACCACCTTCAATAGGAAGCGAGCCCCAATCTCCTGATGGCCAAGAGGCTCTTAAGTGATTTGAACCGGGCTTATGATTAGCGCCTCCAGCTACTCCGAAAGCCTTCCTTATAATGATGCAACAAAAGGGCACATTGGCTTGGCCGAGAGCGGCTAGAGCGGTAGAACCGTGCCTGATTGTGCCCTCTTCTTCAGATTTCTTTCCAATCAAGAATCCTGGGCAATCTTCTAAGTGCACCAAAGGAAGATGGAACGTAGAAGCTAAATCGATTAATCGAATTAACTTTCGCGAAGCATCAGCAGTCCATGCACCACCATATACTCGTGGGTTTTCCGCGAATACGGCAACCGGGATACCATTTAATCTTGCCAGACCGGTAATAATTGATTTACCCCATCGTTTACCGACTTCGAAGAAAGAATTTTTGTCAAAAACCGAATCTAGGATAGTGTGCATTTTGTAGATACTTCGAGGGTTTTTGGGGACGATTGTGAGCAATGAAGGATCTTCTCTGTTTGGGTCATCAGTGACTTCTTCGGATATCGGAGGCAGTTCGTCTACAGAGGTTGGCAAGTAGGACAAAAACCTCTTAGCCATGTCAAATGCTTCTTCCTCTGAAGCCGCTTCATCATCAATAGCTCCGTTTCCTGTGTGTATTTTTGATGATCCCAGTTCTTCTTTGCTCACGTCGCCCAGGCTGGCCCAATCCACTAAGGCTGGCCCAGCGATCATCATTTGGGCGCTGTCTTTAACGATCACGGAGTAATGGGAAGTGGCGACTCTTGCTGCTCCGATCCCGGCAACTGACCCTAGTGCTAAGGAGACAGATGGAGCGGTACAAAGTTGTTCGACTACGATTTCCCAACCTCTAAGCTCGGGAATATAGGTGCGCCCGGCCATTTCTATCGTTTTGACGGATCCGCCGCCGCCCATCCCGTCAACGAGGCGCACGTGGGGGAGTCTGAGTTCAACGGCTAGTCCTTCTGCACGGGATCTTTTGCCTGGAATCGATGCGTCCGCTGACCCACCCCTTACCGTGAAATCGTCACCAGATAGAACGACTGGCCGGCCATCGATCTCTGCGGTACCGCAGAGGAAATTGGAAGGTGTAAAAGCGGATAAGTTGCCATCTTCATCATAGTCACCCACGCCGGCAAGCTTGCCAATTTCGTGGAAGCTTTCATCATCGCTGATGGAATTGATTCGCTCACGAATGGTTAGTTTGTTGAATTCGTGTTGACGAGCGACCTTTTCAGGGCCGCCCATCTCAGCTGCGAGGTCTTCACGAGCTCGCATTTCTCCAATTTCTTCTTCCCAGGACACTATTTAGGCGCGAGAACCCGTTATATTGGCGGTGCCAAATGCGCCTAACTTGGCGGAGCCCGAGATACTGTCGCCGTCTACTGTGGCAGTTACCTCAACGGCGATCGCCATGGGAGAGGTGATATTGAACTTATAGCTGATATCGTTTCCATCTACTTTGCCTTCCTCGATATCGAGATCACCTCCTGGCCCACCGGTCATTTTTCCAGTTAAAGAGTCCCCATCTGATGCGAGAGTCAGGTTACCTTTTTGCGCTCCCATTGGAGTATCAATTGTGAGTTCCCAAGTACCGTCTACGCTCATAGTCTTTCCTAAAGTTATTGTCTTAGCTTGACGAGTATCTCATATGAAAGTGTCTCCGCAAGGGCATATTTTGCAACGACGCTACATCGTTAGATGACGACGTGTTAGCCTCTGTTCCGTGGGTATCGGAACTCTCAATGAAGGACCATTACATGCCGCTCTTAAGCTGTATTATTTAAGTCATGGCGGAGAATCAGAGGTCTCGATCAAAGAATATGTCGCAGACGTCGTTAGAGATGGCACTATCTATGAGATTCAGACAGGTTCATTTAGTGGATTGAATCGTAAACTAAGTGCTTTGAGCGAATCTTATCCAGTCCGATTGGTGCACCCTATTGCACAGCTGAAAACGATAATTAAAGTTGCAGACGATAGACAGACAATTATTTCAAAAAGACGTTCGCCAAAGAAAGGTGAGATGATAGATGTGTTGTCCGAGTTAGTTTATATACCGCGATTATTAACTGAAAAAAACTTTTCATTGGATGTTTTACTGATCGAAGAGAATGAACTGCGTGTTTATGATCCTAAAAAGGTGAGACGACGGGGTGGTTGGAGGGTCATGGAAAGACAGATGGTTTCGATCAATGATTCCCTGACTCTTAGATCCGCGAGAGATTTGTATGAGTTTTTTGAAGAACCATTATCTGAACCTTTCACTACTAAAGATATAGAAAAAGCAATGGGTGCTAGATCAAGGATAGCCAGGCAAATGGCGTATGTTTTACGCCAGACTGAACTGATTGAAGTGGTGGGTAAGTCAGGTCGATTCTTGGAGTATCGCTTCAAAAATGGCTAATCGTTTTTGCTGGTTCGATCTTTCTGTTAAGTTGGTCTGAATGCTGAACTCGGGGTTATTTGATGAGTAACGACTTTTCTGGGCCTTCTTGGGATTTGTTGACTATCTACTCGCGAGTATTCGATCCTGCGGTTGAAAGCGATTTTTCTGAGCTTGCAGACCTTTTGCATGAAATTGTTGGTCTGAATAACAATCTTGATCACGACAGTTTCACACTCGCCCAGGAAGTTTTCGTTAAAATTGAAAATGCGGGCGAGTTGTTCTCCAACTTGTTGACTTATGCCAACTGCTTGCTATCTGTAGATGGTACGGATGAAGATGCTCAACAGATGTTTGGCAGATTACAGCGCTATCGAAAAGACAT
>CAZYHH010000236.1:0-5243 GCA_964647295.1 uncultured Pseudomonadales bacterium | reverse complement strand
GAACCGAGATGGTTCGATTTGATGTCACCGACTCCTCGGTTCCGCGGGAGATCGAGCAGCTTTGGTGCGCCGTTGACGAATCGGACAGGCATCAGACTTTGGTGGATGTGATTGACCATTATGGTAGCTCGCTGAATTTGGTTTTCTGTAATACGAAGGTTGGTTGTGCCGAGGTGGCCGAGGTGCTCGCTAGTCATAACATCGCCGTCGCTGCGCTGCACGGAGACATGGAACAGAAGGAGCGCAACACCACCATTATCAGGTTCTCCAATGGCAGTATTAATGTGCTGGTTGCGACAGACGTTGCCGCAAGAGGCCTGGATATTGAGGACGTTGAGACCGTGGTGAATTTTAGTTTGCCTCATCAACCGGAAGTCTACGTGCACCGTGTCGGCCGTACAGGTCGAAAGGGTAAAAATGGACGAGCGATTAGCCTGGTCAGCGATCGTGAGAGGAGCCGATTGCTGGAGGTCCAAACTCTCGTCGATGATCAGATGGCGTACTGTCACCTGCCCGAATCTGGACCGGCTATGACGAAGCGCACGCCCGTATATAGCACCATCGAGATCAATGGTGGCAGAAAGCATAAACTACGTCCTGGCGATATTCTTGGAGCCTTGACCGCTAAAGATTCGATTAAGGGTGACTCGGTGGGAAAAATTGATCTGATGGACCAGGCTACTTACGTTGCTATCGAACAGACTAAAGCACGGGCCGCCCTCGAGTGCATTAATAATAGTAAGATTAAAGGGAAAGTGTTCCGTGCTCGGATAATCCGCTAAATCAAAAATAAAGCTAATTGACTGAGATTAGAAGACGTCGGATGTTTTTGTCGAAGAATCGGTACACTTGCAAATTATTACCAAATGACTGGAGTAGGGGCCGATGCTGCCACGTAATGGATTGCTTGATCGACGCACATTTTTGACAGCAGGTGCCGGGGTTTTGTCATCGGCGGTTTTGCCGTCTGCTTTGGCAAAGCAGACATGGGAGTCTGGTCCTGGGAGAGCGCCTTCTGAATATGGCGAGCCCAGTAAGTTCTCAAAACTCAAACGTTTACGAATTTCGGGGCACCCATTTGCTCCGGAAGCAGGGGCTTCATCTTCTCCGCTAGAGTCGATGAACGGAACCCTCACGCCAAACAGCCTTCATTTCGAACGTCATCACAGTGGCGTGCCCGATATTGATCCATCGCTTCACAAACTTACCATTTCTGGCAACGTGAGACGCTCGCTGTCTTTTGGTTATGAAGATTTGCTGCGTTATCCGCTTGTTAGCCGGGTCTTGTTTTTGGAGTGCTCTGGTAACAGCTACGCCAATACGATGGCAAAGGCTATTGATCAAACTGCGGGTGAGATAAATGGACTTCTTTCCTGTGCTGAGTGGACCGGTATTCCTTTGAGTCTGTTACTCGAAGAGGCTGGCTTTGATCGATCGTCTGATTGGGTGGTTGCAGAAGGCGCAGACGCGGCAGGGATGAATAGGAGCGTCCCGCTTTCGCTTGTCCTTGATGAGGCGATGATAGCGCTTTATCAAAATGGCGAGCCGTTAAGAAGTGAACAGGGTTATCCGATGCGCCTGTTAGTGCCTGGGTGCGAGGGAAACTTAAGTATTAAATGGTTGCGTAGCTTGCAGGTGCGCAACGGGCCCGCGCACACACGAGAGGAAACCAGTAAATACACAGACTTGTTGAAGGATGGCAGTGCTATACAGTTTTCTTTGCGAATGGGTGTGAAATCTATAATTACGTCGCCGTCCGGGAGAATGACTTTGCCGGAAAACGGGGTCTACGAAGTCAACGGATTAGCATGGTCGGGTCACGGAAAGATTAAGTCGGTAGAGGTCAGTGCCGACGCCGGTGTGACATGGACTGAAGCACAGATTCAGTCCGATAACGAATACCTCAAGCCGGTTAGATTCAGGGTACCTTGGCGGTGGCTCGGCCAAAGCGCTGTGTTGCAGAGTCGCGCTAGAGATAGTTCAGGAAATATCCAGCCAACGCGAGATGTGGCGCTAGCTCACTCCGCGCCTGGTTTTTCCTATCACTACAATGGCCTTCAAAGTTGGGGTATCGATCAGACGGGGCGAGTAAGCAATGTTTATGTCTAGTGCGATGATGATTGTTCTGGCGGCCTCAGTATTTCCAGTATCCATAGGGTTAGATATCAAACCTGATTTGGGAAAGGACTTACTGGAAGAACCGCAGGCCAGTATTGCTCCAGATGGCTCGGGGCTCCCTCCGGCGGCTGGTTCGGCGGAACAAGGGAAAGTTGTTTATTCAGTGCATTGTCTGTCCTGTCATGGCGAGTCCGGGGAGATGCCCGGTAATGTACTGGTCGGTGGTTTGGGTAGTCTAAATACCGACATCCCGACCAAAACGGTTGGAAGCTATTGGCCTTACGCGACGACGTTGTTTGACTATATAAATCGAGCGATGCCATACGGAAACGAAAAGGTACTTTCCGCAAGTGAAGTGTATTCAGTAACCGCTTATCTACTGTTTTTGAATGATATAATTGATTTCGATACGGTGATGAACGCCAAAACCCTGCCGCATGTGGAAATGCCCAACCGAAAGGGTTTTCGAACCGACAAAGAGTTTCAATTTAAATAAAAAACGGTGCTGCAGAAAAAATAGTTTGAACGTGATGCTGGGGTTCAATCAGCACAGAAATATACCGATTACTCATCACAATCTACTTACGCTAAATAGAGAAATAATGAACATATACGATAAAGATTTGGACTCGAACGCCGCTAATTTTACCGCGCTGTCGCCGATATCCATGATGCGCAGGGCGGCGTCCGTTTACCCAGACAAGCCCGCGGTGATTTATGGCCAACGCCGTGTTTCCTGGGCCGAAATATATACTCGCTGCGCTAGCGTCGCTGCCGCGTTGACCCAACGCGGACTAGGTCAAGGCGATACGGTTGCTGTGCTGAGCGCAAACCTGCCGGAAATGTTTGAAGCGCATTTCGCGATTCCGATGTGCGGCGCCGTGCTCAACGCCATTAATATGCGCCTGGATGCCGCCTCGGTCGCCTTTATTTTGGAGCACGGCGAAGCAAAATTGTTGCTGGTAGACAAAGAGTTTGGTCCGCTTGCTGAACAGGCATTGGCGCTTATGTCAGCACCGCCTCCGGTGATTCATATTGATGACACGAGCTATACAGATGGCAAGTTAGTTGGCGACGAAAATTATGAAGATCTGGTGCGTCAGGGCGAGGACTCGCCGTCGGCGCAAATTTCCGTGGATGCGACTGGTTTTCTACCCAACAATGAATGGGATGCGATTGCCTTAAATTACACTTCTGGTACGACCGGTAATCCCAAAGGCGTGGTAACTCACCATCGTGGGGCCTATCTCAATGCGGTTTCCAACGCGCTGACTTGGAGCATGGGGGATCACCCCGTTTACTTATGGACTTTGCCCATGTTTCATTGCAATGGCTGGTGTTTTCCTTGGACATTAGCGGCTAACGCGGGCACTTCGGTGTGTTTACGCCAGGTTCGCGATGACGCGGTTTATCAAGCCATTGCCGAGCACGGAGTAACTCATTTTTGTGGCGCTCCAGTGGTTCTTAATACGCTTCTATCAGCTAGCGACGATCTTAAAAGTTTGATCAAACATGACGTCAAAGTGATGACCGCCGGAGCGGCTCCACCCGCGGCTATCATTCAAGGTATGCAAGCTCAGGGAATTGATGTGACCCACGTTTATGGCTTGACTGAGACCTATGGGCCAGTGACTCTCTGCGCTTGGCGTGAAGATCTTTGGGGGGGATTAAACGATCAGGAAAAAGCAGAACTAAAATCTCGTCAGGGCGTGGGTGGCCAGATGCTTGAAGGTTTGATGGTAGCCGACCCAGAGACAATGGAGCCCGTGCCTAAAGATGGTCAAACCATCGGTGAAATCATGATGCGCGGTAACAATGTTATGAAGGGGTATTTGAAAAACCCCGCTGCAACAGAAGAAGCGTTTGCGGGCGGTTGGTTCCACTCTGGAGATCTCGCTGTTTGGGCTGAAGACGGTTATATCCAAATCAAGGATCGCTCCAAGGACATTATTATTTCGGGAGGAGAAAATATTTCCAGTATTGAAATTGAAGACTTGCTGTTTAGGCATCCTGACATTCTAGAAGCGGCTGTGGTCGCGAAAAACGATGAAAAATGGGGTGAGACGCCTTGTGCTTTTGTTACCTTGCGCAGTTCGGATTGCCAGTTAAGCCAGGACCAAGTGATCGATTACTGCCGAGATAATTTGGCCCGTTTTAAGGTGCCAAAAAATGTCGTATTTACCGATTTACCAAAAACCTCTACGGGCAAAGTGCAGAAATTCACGTTGCGAGAACTGGCTGAGGCACTCTGATAGCTGGTGTTGTTGAGCGTCATCTGTAAAGGTTCATGTGTTGTTAAACTGTAAGATAGAACTCGTGAAGGACCTGTAAAACAAAAGAGAAATAGATATGTCTGATTTACTTGCCTTAATGAAAAAATTTCGAAAAGCCTATGCCAACGGTAATAAGGAAGAATTGTTAGCATCAACCAGTGATGACTTTGAGTGGCATCAGCATGCTGGCTCGTCAACCGATGAATTACCGACTGGTCGTACTTTAAAAGGCATTGACGCGCTATTGAATGAACTTGTCTGGCGAAAACAACACTGGCGCGAAGTCAGTTACTCGAACCTTGTTGAGAGCGTAGCGGCCGGCAATCTTTTAGTCCAAACGTTTACGATTTCAGGGCTAGAGGATGGCGTTCCATTTTCTGTCAATGCGGTTGATCTTTATCCAGTTAAAGATGGTTTGATCACACGTAAAGACACTTATTGGAAATATTTAAAATAACAGAGCCTGGGGTTTTGCATTGGGCGAACGCCTGGACTCTTCATGCTGTCGTAGCTTTTGCTACTAGCGTTAAAATATACCACTGTCGGCCGGGGAGGGATCCTATAGCAACCATAGATATCCGATAATTGTTAGGTTTATAGCGCTGTATTTCTCGATGTTTGTGAACTATTCTCGGAGCCTTCAAAATAATAACAGGAGAAAAAACGTTGAAAATTCGATTATTACTGGTTCTGGTGTTAAGCGTATTTGGAGCTAAGGCACTTGCCGATGATCATGCTAAGGCCGGACCTTTTTATGCGTTTTACCACCTACAAAGCACAAATCCCGCGGCGCTTATTGCTGCTATGGACAAGTTCTGGGCTTCGGACTGTGGTAAACAATATCCTGCGGAT
>CAZYHH010000235.1:4818-5253 GCA_964647295.1 uncultured Pseudomonadales bacterium | reverse complement strand
TCCCTTTGAAATACGCGCGATGAAAATACCCATGTAGGGACCCAGAGCCACCCACCATGCCCAATAAAAAACGGTCCAGCTTTCAACAAAATCCGACTTTTTCATGGGATCAAGCCAGGTGCTCATCTTTATAAAGTTCTGAACAAGGTGCCCAAAGCTCGAAATCCCCATTTCAACAATAAAAAGCGTAGGCCCAAGAATAAAAACGAATGCTAGTAAGAAAAACGCAAAATATACATTTATGTTACTGAGCCTTTTAACGCCCTTCTCCAAACCGACCCAAACGCTAGCGCAGAAGACCAACGAGATCACCATGATGACAAGCACATCTAAAACAAATCCAATTTTTTCGCGTTGCAAGTAGAACAATTCTGCAACTAACTCAGCAAGTAGCGGCACCGCCAATCCAAGGCCCGTAGAGAGAGCACGAAATAT
>CAZYHH010000235.1:0-4808 GCA_964647295.1 uncultured Pseudomonadales bacterium | reverse complement strand
ACCAATTAGTCCAGCCAAATAAAGAAAATCGATAAACCTACCGAGGAAGCCTTGTGAAAGGTTTCCGATTACAGGCGCACAGGCCTCACTCAATCTAAGCGATTTTGCTCCTCCTCTATAAAAAGCAAGGCCAGCCGCAATGCCTGGTAAACAATAAAACCCCCAACCCAAAAATCCCCAATGAAATAATGGGTAGCTGATAGACCATAGCAGCGCATCAGAGGAATCTGCCTCCAGTTCATAGGGGGGCGCTTGATAGTAATACGCCCACTCGACTGTGCCCCAATACAAAACGCTGGTACCAATACCACCGCAAAATAACATTGCGCACCAGCTGAAAGACGAAAACTCAGGCTTGCCATCACCAAACGAAATGTTTCCGTGACGCCCTAATGCCAAATACAACAAAAATCCAAAAACGCCAATTGCGGATAGGACATACAGAAAACCAAAGTTCTCGGTTAAGTAATCAAATGCACTTTCTAGAAATTGTTTACCAGATTCCGGATTCAGTGCCAAAGGGACACAAAGCAAAACTATTGTTAAAACGCTACCAAAAAAAATGAGCCAATCGATACCAGAACTCTTAAACCTAGACATTTTCTCCCTTGTCGTAACTCCGACTTTGTATATGAAAGTCGACAAAACTCGCTTCTGAAGTCTGGCATAATTCTACTCAGAAAGAACCAGACGTTTACTTAATCTCTACGAGAGTTTTGATTTGAATACAGACAGCGCACTAGAACTTTGCCGCGATTTACAGCGTGGACAACAATCGGCCACTGAACTAATGACCGAAACCTATCGACGAATTAACCTGGTCAATCCGAAAGTCAACGCACTAGTTAATCTCGTCGATGAAGAGCAAGCAATACAAGAGGCCATAAAATGCGATGAGACACCTGTTGCCGATCGCGGACCGCTGCACGGACTGCCTATGGCACCAAAAGATCTCATCCAGGTCAAAGGCCTGCCTACGACCATGGGATTCAAGCCATTCGCCGAAAATATAGCACTCGAGGATGACCCTCTAGTCGCTCGCCTTCGCGCCGCAGGAGCTATTTTGGTTGGCCACTCTAATACGCCAGAATTTGGTCTGGGATCTCACACATTTAATAGTCTATTCGGTAAGACTTTAAATCCATACGATTTAACGAAAACACCCGGTGGAAGCAGTGGTGGTGCTGCCGTCGCTTTAGCAACAAAAATGTTAATGCTCGCAGACGGCAGTGACATGGGCGGCTCTCTTAGAAATCCAGCCAGTTTTTGTAATGTGGTTGGCCTACGCCCTTCAATCGGAAGAATGCCAAAAAACAATGGATTCGGCTGGCTGGCCCGCCTTTCAACCACCGGACCCATGGCAAAGACAGTAGCAGATACCTCATTACTTTTTTCCATCATCGCGGGCTCAGATAGTGCAGACCCTATAGGACTCTCGGATCCGGGAACAATTTTTTTAGATGGGTTAATCCCACAAGAAAACCTGAAAAATATTAAGATTGCCTACAGCCCCTCGCTAAACAATCTCCCCATTGACTCTCGAGTGCAGACTGTCATCAAAACTGCAGCGGACAAGTTCTCTGAAATCGGCTGTCAGGTGGAAGAAGATCAACCCGATCTTAACGACGCGATGGAGGTATTTCAGGTACAACGAGCGCTCAACTTGAGAGTCCTCGGGGACAACCTAGATCACTCCGTTCCAGGTTGGCGGCAAGAAGCAAAAGAAACAGCCATATGGAACATAGACAAAGGCAAGCGTCTGACGGCCGACGATATAGTCAAGACTGAGCTACTCAGAAACCAGATATATAGCAACGCAGCTCGTTTCTTTCAGGACTATGACGCACTAATACTCCCTGCTGCACAGGTCCCCCCCTTTGATCACGAAGTGGAGTGGATACAAAACATAGAAGGAACCGAACTCGACACTTATATCGACTGGATGACCGTGTGCTGCGCGATAACGGTAACGGGGTTCCCTGCCATATCCATTCCAGCAGGCTTTACGGAAGAAGGACTTCCGGTTGGCCTGCAAATCGTCGGAAAACCGCGCGGTGATCTCAGTCTATTGAGATTAGCCGGGGCCTTCGAAAGAGAAACTCAATACCATAGGATTCAACCTCAGATATGCGCGACTTAACTCGAAACTCCTGCTACTTAATACAAAAGATCCATTACTTCCTTATTTCTTCAAAAAGTTGAACTTTAATATCAAATTCATGAAGATAAAGTTTGAAATACGTTTTGGTTTATTCAAGTAAATGCAAGAACCCGGACAACAGAATCGCGACCTACCTAACTTGTACTCTCTAACGGCTATAGGAGTGGCAACATTTTTGGGTTCTATCTTAGCCGGCGGCTACATGGTCATCGCCAATTACTTAGCGCTTGGTGAAAAACAAATGGCAAAACAAGTTGCCTATGGTACAGCTGCACTCATCCTAATTTGGATAATTTTAAGTATGCAATTAGCGGGTACCAAACTAACCACCATGATCGCCGTTAACATGGGACAGGTCATTCTAGCCTTAATCGTTGCACACAAATTGCAAGGTGAAATGTTCAGTAGCTACCAGGAAATGGGAGGACAATATTACGGGGCCTTGAGAGTCGTTGGCGTATCGATGATTGCGAGCGTCGTCTTCACATTGGCAGGCGTGTTGATAATCGCATTGGTAGGCGGTGTTCCAAACTAGGAGTCTTATTTTTTCTCTTTAACACCCATAACTCCTCAACTATCCTGACTTGAAGCGAAATGTCGGACGATCCCTGCCCTATCTCTCTTATCGTCATTCAGCTTCGCCTTCAAAATATTTATCACCATTCTTCCTTTCTAACAGCTCCACTAGAAAAAGCCCCTGTGAAATCCAATTAACCAGGAGCAAGCTCAAAAATAGGTATCGTTCTAGCCAGTCGTTTCTTGTAGTTCGCATAACCAGGATAGATCTCTAACGCTTTATCCCAAATCACTGACCTGTCTTCGTCACTGAGTTCTCTAGCTCTACCATGAATCGACGCGCCTCGCACAAGCCAAGCCACCTCGGGACGTTTACGTAAATTGGAGCACCAGGCCGGCTCGGTGGGTAACGCCCCATGACTACCCAGCACATAGTATTTTCCTTTGTAAGACACAAATAACAGAGGCACTTCTCTCAATTTACCGGTTTTGGATCCGACACACTTCAAAAGCAGCACCGGAATAACAAAGCTAAAGTAATACCGACCTCTGCTCAATCTCAAAACCAAAGGATCTAACGTAGAAGCAATTTTCATTGCCAAAGGAGTTATCTTCGGATGCGACACGCACATGCTGAGCCCATGCCATAAACGTTTTCTAATCACTGGTAACGGTTTCTATAGCTTATACGCTGTTACTGCACTATCGTGAAAGAGAGACTGCTTATCTTTCTCGTTATATCGTTCGGCGATTTTTTTAAACGCATTCCAAAGGACCGCATAAGAACAACTTTGCTTATCGACGGGAAAATTACTTTCAAACATACAGCGCTCAGGACCAAAAAGCCGAATCGCCGTATCATAATATCGGCTCGTCGCTTCAACAATTTGGTCCGACGTGGCCGGAGACTTGTTCTTGTGCCAACCAAATCCATTTATCGGCATCACGATACCTCCTAGTTTTGGATATACCTTTGGACACTTAGCAAGCTCACTGACATCCGCGACCCATTGGTCAAATATTTCGTCTTTTTGTGCTACATATGGCCCTATACCTAAAGGGCCACCAAAGTGATCAAATATGATGGTGACTTCAGGAAATGTTTGAGCCAAATCGGTTAATTCGGGAATTTGCGGATGATACAGCCACGCATCAAACGTCATCTTTCGATTTGCGAGCTCTTGAAATCCGGCACGAAAATCATCCTTAAGGTACAGGCTCTCTGGTGGATTAGTATGAGAATTTCTAACGGCGCTACTGGCATCCCAGCCAGCTGCGTGCCGAATGCCTCTAAACCGATCCGAAAGCCTTTGGTGTTCATCGAGAATCTCTCCGACTTCGTCACCGAGAGTTAAGTCTGCAAAGCTCACAATCCCCTTACAGGCCTGCATATCGCCATATTGTCCGCTGGCAGACATCGCGGCTATTCCATTGACGAATTCTGTCTCACCAAGTGGCCGGCTCTCAATCGGGCCGGAATTTCGGTACATTGATGAGCATTCAACAAATACAGTGCTGACCACATTATGCCCACTTTGTGTATCTTCTATCAGCTCCGGTAGAAGGTATCTATTATCAGGATGATCCCACAAGTGATGATGTGGATCACATATAGGACGATCGGCTTCAATCGGATCTTCTTGCACGAGATCTATCCAATCTGACATTAGCTTAACTCCTTAATAGACTACTACGGATCGTATACCATCACCGCGATGCATGACTTCAAACGCCTCGTTAATTTTTTCGAGTTCAAATTGGTGGGTAATCAAATCATCAATATTTATTTTGCCATCCATGTACCAATCCACGATCTGTGGAACATCAGTGCGACCCTTCGCTCCACCAAAAGCGGTACCCTTCCAGGTCCTGCCTGTCACCAATTGAAAGGGCCGAGTCGATATTTCTTCACCCGCTCCCGCAACCCCAATAATCACACTTTGTCCCCATCCTTTGTGGCAGGATTCCAGCGCTTGCCGCATGACTTCAGGGTTACCTATACACTCGAAAGAATAATCAACACCCCCATCAGTCATATCAACGATCTCAGCCGTGACATCGTCAATGTCTGTCGGATTAATGAAATCCGTCATACCAAATTTTCTCGCTAGCTCTTCTTTCCTAGGATTCA
>CAZYHH010000234.1:0-5268 GCA_964647295.1 uncultured Pseudomonadales bacterium | reverse complement strand
TTTGTGAGCTAACCATCAAAAAAACGAGTGTAAACAGTTTTAGTTGCTTCATAGATTTCCCCCTTGATAAAACCAGTTTAGACTTTCTTGTTGAATAGTCTATCTAAGACACTCAGATCACTGTGTGACCGAGGGGCATAACAATATCTAGCAAGACTGACTAGACGAGATCGGTAAACCGATTTCGTCTTGGTAGTCGTCTCTGCAGTAATAGTTAGCTAGCTAACTAACCACTCTGGAGGGCTAAAGCCGCCCATTTCTTGGGTGATCAGCCTGGCAAATTCGATCGTACGGTAATCTCTGTAGGAAGGACTAAAGGCTTGGATACCGATTGGCAATCCGTCTTTGGATAAGCCCGTCGGGAAGCAAGTACTCGGCAAGTAGGTATTGTTTGGTAGCCCTGCCCAGAAAATGTGCTCCCCATAAGCTCGCTCTTCGCCATCTACTGTCATCGTTCTCTCAGACCAGGGCCGGTGGTCGTGCTTAATCGCGGGCGCGGTCGATTGTGGGCAGACCACGATGTCCCACTCCTGGAAAAATTCGTCCCAGGCCCTGCGAAATTTTTCGCGTCTGAAATCATGACGTATCCAGTCTCGGTGAAGCATCACGGCCGCGCGCATGTTCACTGCTTCTTGAGAGCCATCGGTTGGGTCGAGGTTGTCCACGGCCTCTTGGATTTTTGCCACGGCGGCGACGGATTTTGCGCTGCTCATCACGGCGTTGGTCAAAGACAGATAGTTGTCGTGGGATTTTCGAATATCAAAATCGGGACGTGCTGTATCCGAGACTTTTGCGCCGAGCTTAGAAAGAGTCTCGCCAATTAGGTGAACTCTTTCTTGAGTTTCTGCGTCGGCCGGTGCCAGATCGTCGGTCGGCCACAAAACTACCCGCATGTCTTTTAGTGAGGAGATATCCTGTTCAGCCAGGGTTAGACTCCATCCGACAGACTCTCTGTCAGTGGGCCCGGCCATGATGCTCAGCGCTAGGGCCAGATCTTCGGCGCTGCGGGCGAGCGGGCCGCAAACAGAGACATCGGCATCCGGTACGCCCTCGATGACCTCGTGTCCGGCCATCGGGACTATACCCCATGTGGGTTTTAGGCCGAAAACGCCGCTATAGTGTGCGGGAGTCCTGACCGACCCTCCGATATCTGAACCCGCTTCAAGTCCTGAGAATCCCGCGGCCGTCGCTGCCGCGCTTCCGCCAGACGAGCCGCCAGGTGTGTGGTCCAGATTCCACGGGTTGTTGGTGGTTCCGTAGATCTCGTTATAACTTTGGAAATCTGCCAAATCTAGAGGCACGTTGGTCTTCCCCAAAAAGTGAGCGCCTGCTGCTTTGAATCTGCTGACGATCAACCCGTCCTTGTCCGAGAAATTGTCTTTATTTGCGGGATCTCCCCAGGTCGACGGTGTGTCTTTCATGACATAGGATTCTTTGATGGTCATGGGAACGCCGTGCAGGGGGCCTTGGTTGTTGTCTTTGGCTAACGCTTCGTCAGCCTGCTGTGCTTCCTTGAGAGCCTGATCGAATCGGCGCACGGGTACCGCATTGATTTTGTCATCGAAACGTTCAATTTGGTCGATGTAGGCTTGGGTCAACTCAACAGAGCTGATCTGTTTGCTTTTGATTTGATCAGCCAGTTCTGTAGCTGATTTGAAAATAATTTCGTTGCTCATGTGTTCCGATCCTCCTGTCTATTAACCACAATGTAGATTACGAGGTTCTGCTTGGCAAGATTGGTAACAGGTAGGCTCTGATTTGATATCAGATAGACCGGAACGGTTTGGCTAGCGCTGGATGAGGATGCGCGTGTTTTCTTGTCGTCTGGTTACGCCTTTTCGATCAAAGTGTTCGAGTACCTCGATCGCGACATTCCGGCTGATCCCGGTAAAATCTCTAAAGTCAGCAACACTAAAGGGCCCCTCGTTGGCGAGCTCTAAGATGTCTTTTTGGATCAGGTCCAGGGTTTGGGGGAGGTAGAAGCGGTGATTGGCAATCTCAACCAGTTTTCCAAGTTTTACGAGGGCTCGCATTTGTTTTTCTATGGCAGCTTGGTTTTTTTTGAGCTCTTTGGCGATGTCTCCGCTACTTGGAGATTGTTTGGCGGCTAATTTGTTTTCTAGAACCTTCCATATGTTTTGGAGTCCATTGGGAATCTGGATGGTGGACACTGATGATCGATATAGCCCGCCAGTTTGTTCGATCTCGCCAGATTGCACCAACTCATTGAGGATGGCTTGCCGATAGTCCTTGGGAATCGTCTTGGGCAGCTCGTTCTCCCGGATGCCATTGACCTTTGAAGTAACGGCTTTTAGAGATTCTGCCAGGTGCTCTTTCCACCGATTCATCGATATTGCGAAGACTCCTAGTACTTTCGCATTTTTCTTTGCTAGCTCCTCGATGACTGAATCCCGAGTTACTAGCCAGTTTTGTGCGATCTCATCGATGTTGGCGCCTTCGGTTTTCAGGAGATTGTTGACGGCTTGATGATAGGTTCCTTCTGAGTTCGCTTTGATTGTTGTAATGCGTTTGTCGCTTCTTCTTCTGTAGACATTTTCTTTTTCGCCGACGAGTATCTCGGCCCCGCCCAGGGTGAGGTCGAGACTCTGATCACGAAGAATCAACCTGTCGCCATGGAAAGAGGCTAGCGGTTTGTCTAAGACGATATCGGCGAGTTGCTCTTCTCCAGGTTTGAGAGAATTTGATTCGAGTAAAGCGATCCGTCCGGTCGAATGGGTGGTCGCATGATAGACATGTACCGGGCTCCAGTGTTTTATGTTACGAGGAAAATTTGGCAGCACGCGCAGGTTCGCCGACAGATTAGTCAGATGCGGCAAGGTGATTGACGATAGCCAGTCGCCCCGGGCTACTTGGTCAACGTTGAGGCCTGCTATATTAATGGAGCAGCGATCTCCGGCCTGAGCCCTGGCTACTTCTTGGTCTTGTGCTCGCAGGCTTCTCACTTTGACCTGGATATCACTAGGATAGTGGAACAGTGTCGAATCTTTTTCGATTGAGCCGCTGTGGATTGTTCCGGTCACCACGGTTCCAGCTCCAGGAACAGCGAAGGCCCGGTCGATTGCGATCCGAAAAACTTGGTCGATACTTTTTTCTGTGCTCTTTTGAACTTGCGTTTTTAGGTGATCCAGAAGCGGTTTGAAAGAATCGGGTCGATCTATGGTTGTCTGATAAATGGAAGCACCTTCAAAAGAGGATTCCCTCACCAGATCCCGTATTTCTGTTTCGCACTCGGTGAGTCTTGCCTGGTCCACCTTGTCGGTTTTGGTAAGCGCGATCGTGCCGCTGGAGACACCGATGAGGCTGAGGATGTCCAAATGCTCTTTACTTTGTGGCATCGGCCCGTCGTCGGCGGCGATCACCAGCAACCCGTGTTGCTGTGCGGCGACTCCTGCGACCATGTTATGGATAAATTTTTGATGACCCGGCACATCGACGAACCCGAGAGAGACATCTTTTAGATAGGCAAAACCTAGATCGATGGTCAGTCCTCGTTTCTTCTCTTCTTCAAGTCGGTCTGTGTTAATTCCGGTCAACGCTTGGACTAAAGAAGTCTTACCATGGTCTACATGACCAGCAAGGGTAACGATCAATTGAGCTCCTCTAAAATAGGTTGGAGTTCATCGACAGGGTCTGCGCCACGCATGTCCAACCACACTTTGTCGTCTTTGATTCGGGCGATCACCGGGGTGCTTAGCGTTCGCAGTTTTACGAGCAGGTTCTCGGCGCTCAGATCTGGGTGTTCGATGATCAGAGCGAAACTGCTGACGGTCTTGTCCGGTAATGCGCCGCTGCCTATTTGAACGTTACTTTCCTTAATTTGTGTGAGGTAGGGCGCTTTGATGGCTGCTTTAAGTTTTTCTGCTCGGGTCTTGAGTTCAGCTTCAGACAGCGTTAGCGTTTTGAGTAGGGGGAGCTTCTGATCCAGCGTTTCGGGTTCTTCATATAGCCTCAAAGTTGCGTTCAGAACCGCTAGGGTGATCTTGTCGACTCTGAGTGCCCTTTTGAGAGGGTTATCCTTGAGTTGATCGATAAGCGATTTCTTGCCAACGATCAACCCTGACTGCACTCCACCTAATAGTTTGTCTCCGCTAAACGTGACCAAGTCAATGCCCTGATTGAGAACGGACTGGGGGGTCGGCTCGCTGGGCAACCCCCATTTGCCCAAATCAATGAGTGCTCCACTCCCCAAATCGACGCAACTTGGTATGTTTTGTGACTTGGCCAATTCGGCCAGTTCTTTGGCTTCTACTTCTTCCGAGAACCCGGAGATATGATAGTTGCTTGGGTGAACCTTCAATAGCATCGCAGATTCGTTCAATACGTTTTTAAAATCATCGACATGAGTTTTGTTAGTCGTGCCCACTTCGATCAGGTTCGTTCCAGACTTTGTCATTAGCTCAGGAAGTCTAAAGCTACCACCAATTTCGACTAGTTCGCCTCTGGATACCGGTACAAATTTGCCTAAGGCAAACGTATTTAGAACGAGCATAAGTGCTGCGGCATTGTTGTTTACGATGGTTGCGGCTTCACAGCCCGTCAGCCTGCAGAGCTGAGCTTCGACCACAGAGTCTCGGTGTCCCCTGGACCCACTTTTGAGATCATATTCTAGATTAATGGGCCGGGTAACCAGCGGAGCAATATTATCTAATACGGTTTTGCTGATCAATGCGCGACCGAGATTGCTGTGAATCAATGTTCCGGTTAGATTGAATATTGGTTTATAAGTATTTGAATATAAAAGAGAATGTATGTGCTCTAGGTAGCCTTCTGGATTGACAGACCAATCGGGCACGGCTTTGGAGTTACGGATCTCGCTCTGAATATCACGAATAGCCTGCTTGACAGCTGAGATACCAAATTCAGTTAAGGTGTTTTGCAGACACTCATCTTGGATCACTGCATCTACACCCGGTAGATCGCGCAGGTCATTCATTTCAAATCTATCCTCTCTAGAGAAGAGTAGTTTAACTGCTGAAGTTCTTAGGGCCAACCAATGCTTGGGATTAGAGATACTGACAAAGCTCGTTTTTGGTAGAGTGTTATGGGCGCCAGCGATTAAAAAGGAAAATTGTATTATGAGCGAACCAGAAAAGAGTTTAGGTTGTGTAGCATTTGTCGGTCTGGGCGTGATGGGTTTTCCTATGGCAGGACATTTGAGCCAAATAGCGCAAGGGGTCCAAGTTTATAATCGAACTCAAGAAGTGGCTCGGCGCTGGAGCGAAACTTATCCCGGGAGTGGTGTTTTGT
>CAZYHH010000233.1:4191-5282 GCA_964647295.1 uncultured Pseudomonadales bacterium | reverse complement strand
GAACTGGGATTGCGATGCAAAATCGCGGCTCAGGATTTGTGCTGGATCCAAATCATCCTAATGCAGTCGGTGGTAGCAAGAGGCCTTATCATACGATTATTCCAGGATTCGTCACCGAGTCGGGAAAACCCAAGATGAGCTTTGGTGTTATGGGAGGCTACATGCAGCACCAAGGGCATGTACAAATGGTAAGCCGAATAGTGGACTACCACCAAAATCCTCAAGCAGCTAGCGATGCTCCGAGGTGGCATGTAAGGGCAGATTACAATGTCTTGTTGGAGAAGGGATTTGATGAGTCTGTAGCAATTCAGCTTAAAGAAAAAGGTCATGGTATTGAGTTTGATGAGAAAGAGAGCACTTTCGGTGGAGCCCAGCTCATTTTAAAAACTGCTGATGGTTATGTGGGGGGCTCTGACCATAGAAAAGAAGGTATGGTGGCCGGTTTTTAATTTGTCGCAATATGCAATTTATAAAATTTAATCCATAATTAATCCTGTATAATTCTTATAAATCCGATATAATTTAGATTAATTGCATTTAGCGACAAATTGTATGCTCACGGATTTAGCTTGGATCTATCGTAATCCAGTCGACGGTGACTGCTGGGACACCGAGAGATTCCATCGTGAGATGATTGAAAAGCAATCGACAAATCAGAGCATACGATCTACGCAACGCCTTCTAGAAGATTCTTCTTGGCTTCCTCTCGCGAAAAAACTAACTGACGTGCGCGACGAAGTGTCTAGAGGTCTGACAAGGCTAGTATCGGACAGTCTGGAAAATGCTGCCAAGAAGAAAAGACAGCAGACATATGTATTACAGCTTGAGGAGGTAGACGAACAGACTTCGGTATTGGTACTCAATGATGGCCGACAGGCCAGGCGCTGGCGATTCATCGCAAGTGATCATAAGCCGCTTGATTTTGCAGAATGTCTCTGCCGATTGGTCGGAGATAAGGGCGGCGTAATATGGCCTCATGGTAACGCCGTTGCACCATGCCGAGAAATTGTTGAGCGATCCGGTAAGCATACTGTTGAGCTCGGTTCTAAATGTATTGTCACATTTGCGCTTACCTCGTACCGGACGGTATT
>CAZYHH010000233.1:0-4181 GCA_964647295.1 uncultured Pseudomonadales bacterium | reverse complement strand
GTAGATTATGTGTCGAAGAATGATAAAACCTTATTAACGCATTTAGATCGTCTCGAAGCAGAAAGCATTTTTATCATGCGAGAAGTAGCTGCTCAAGCTGAAAACCCGGTCATGCTGTATAGCGTGGGAAAAGATAGTGCGGTGATGCTGCATATTGCGCGCAAGGCCTTTTATCCAAGTTCTCCACCTTTTCCTCTAATGCACGTTGATACTCGTTGGAAATTTCGGGCGATGTACGATTTTAGAGATTACATGGTAGATGAGAGCAAGATGGAGTTGCTGGTTCATGTGAACCCAGAGGGCGTAGAAAAGGATATCAATCCGTTTGATCACGGCAGCGCACTGCACACGGACATTATGAAGACCCAAGGCCTCAAGCAGGCACTCGATCAGTATCGATTTGATGTGGCTTTTGGAGGGGCACGAAGAGACGAAGAAAAAAGTCGAGCGAAAGAACGGATATTTTCATTTCGAAATGCACAACACAGATGGGACCCAAAGAGTCAAAGGCCTGAGCTTTGGCATCTATACAACGGGTATAAAAATCCCGGTGAAAGTATTCGAGTATTTCCACTGTCGAACTGGACAGAACTCGATGTTTGGCAGTACATCAATCGAGAGCACATCGAGATCGTTCCGCTTTATTTCGCGGCGGAACGTCCAATTGTCGAACGTGATGGCATGCTGATTATGGTCGATGATGACCGAATGAGATTGTATTCTGAAGATGTAATCCAGACCAGACAGGTTCGATTTAGGACCCTTGGCTGTTATCCGCTGACAGGTGCAATAGACTCAAGCGCAAAGTCGTTGCCCGAAATTGTCCTCGAACTGTTGCAAAGTAAAACGAGCGAGCGCCAAGGGAGAGCGATTGACTCGGATTCGTCGGGCTCTATGGAGAAGAAAAAACAAGAAGGTTACTTCTGATGTCCGCTCTACCCTCAGATGCTCAGCGAATTCAGGAGTACATTGATCAGCAGATGAATTTGGATTTGCTCCGGTTTATCACCTGCGGGAGTGTAGACGATGGTAAGAGTACGCTGATCGGACGCATGCTCTATGAAGCTCAACTGATCTTCGACGATCAAGTGGCTAGTCTGCAAAATGACTCTAAAAAGCACGGAACTCAGGAAGGAGAGATTGATTTTGCTTTACTGGTTGATGGCCTGTCAGCAGAGAGAGAGCAGGGGATCACGATTGATGTTGCCTATCGGTTTTTTGGTACCGATCGCCGTAAATTTATAGTCGCTGATACGCCTGGTCATGAGCAGTACACCAGAAATATGGTGACGGGTGCGTCAACCGCCGATGTTGCAGTGATATTAGTGGACGCCGCACAAGGTATCCTCGTTCAAACTCGGCGACACTCGTTTCTCACTTCGTTGTTGGGCATAAAGCATGTCGTTTTGGCTGTGAATAAAATGGATTTGATCGATTACAGTGAGCAGGCCTACCAAAAGATTGTGGAGGATTACGAGGTGTTCGCGGAGAACTTGTCATTTGATTCGATCACACCAATACCACTCTCTGCATTAAAGGGTGACAATGTCATCGAAAGGTCTTCCCAAACTGAGTGGTACAAGGGGCCGACCTTGTTGGGGTATCTGGAAACAGTCGATATTACATCTGAGCGTAAGGATCAGCCCTTTCGGTTTCCAGTTCAGTGGGTCAACCGCCCCAGTTCGGAGTTTCGGGGTTTCTCTGGTTCAGTCGTTTCGGGAAATATAGGCGTTGGTGATGAGGTCCGAGTGTTACCTTCTGGGCAGACCGCGTCGGTTGAAAAAATTGTGCTTTTTGATCAGGAACTAAAGTCGGCGGCAAAACCTCAAGCGGTCACGCTGACCTTGAATAAGGAAATAGATGCTTCTCGGGGTGATGTCTTTGTAAAATCAGATCAACCGTGTGAGGTATCTGATCAATTCGATTGTAATTTAGTCTGGCTCGACGATGAAGAAGGATACATCGGCAGAGCTTATTGGTTGATGTTAGGCACTGAAAAGGTCAACGCGACCCTCTCTGAAATTAAGTTCAAGTACAACGTAAATACCCTTGAGGAATTACCAGCTAGAGGTTTGGCTTTGAACGATATCGGCAGAGTGACCTTGAGTTGTGACAAGGCGATACCTTTTGAGACCTATGAGTTTTGTAGAGAGATGGGTTCTCTGGTTTTGATTGATCGCTTTTCCAATGCGACGGTGGGTGCTGGTATGGTGAACTTCGCGCTTCGGCGAGCTCAGAATATTCATCGACACCATCACGCGATAACCAAAGAAGACAGAACCCGTATGAATGGACATAAGGGAAGAGTCCTCTGGCTTACTGGGTTAAGCGGTTCAGGGAAATCGACGATCGCTAATGAATTGGAAAAAGCGCTCTATCATAGGGGGATAAGGACTTATATCTTAGATGGAGACAACGTTCGGCACGGCTTGAACAAGGACCTTGGGTTTACCAATGCGGATCGAGTGGAAAATATTCGGAGGGTAGCCGAGGTTTCTCGGTTGATGGTCAATGCAGGGCTGGTTGTCATTACAGCCTTTATCTCTCCTTTTCGGTCTGAAAGAGAAGTTGCCAGAGCGCTTTTTGAAGAGGACGAGTTCGCTGAAGTCTTCATTAATGTATCGCTGCAGGTCGCCGAGTCAAGAGACCCCAAGGGTTTATATAGAAAAGCACGACAGGGAGATCTCCCCAACTTCACGGGTATCGATTCGGATTATGAAGAGCCCATATCACCTGAAATTGAAGTAAACACCGATGATCTTGATCTGGATGAATGTGTTTCTAAAATTCTAGGTTATATGGAAGAGACATAAAGGAAATTGATAAGAGCGCTTTCCACTAAACTAATAGGCTGGGATTTATAGAAACGATGGGATAAGTTTACTCTCTCGTTGCCGAACCGATTATCTTATGAATCTGCGGACATGCTAAGACAGGTATTTGCTGACTACGATGTAATTCGACCATTTTGCCGAACCGTTGGTTTGATGATAGGCGCGTTGGTCTTTGTCTCTTGTTCAAAAGTAGATCCCACCTATTCCATTGCGACGGGTGGACCAGCAGGACTGTATTATCCGATCGGTGGCGGTATGGCATCTATCTGGTCCGAACATTTGCCGAATATTAATGTCAAAGCAGAGGTCACTGGTGGCTCGGTGACCAATGTTATACAAGTCGCGAAGAGAGAAAGTGATTTGGGTATTGCGATGGCAGATGTTGTGACCAACGCATACTCTGGTCAGGGTCGATTCCCCGATGCGCAGCCGCTACGTGTCTTATTTACCGCTTATCCCAATATAGTGCATATTCTGACGTTAGAGGAATCGGAAATCGCGAGCGTGGGCGACTTTAGTGGAAAGCGAGTTTCTCTAGGCGCCGCCGGTTCTGGGACTGCGGTTGCAGCTGAAAACGTATTGACCTCACTCGGGATCGAGTTAACGCAGGTGTCTCCGGTGTATCTGAGTTTTGCGGAGACGACTTCGGCATTAAAAGATGGGACGATTGACGCGGGTTTCGTTGTTGGCGGGTTGGGGCTTGCCGCCGTAAGAGAGCTCTCGGTGACGCGGAATTTAAGGTTAGTAGCGTTGAGCAAAGAAGAAAGAGACCGGGTACATAAGAGTTACCCGAGTTATACAGGTTACGAAATACCAGCTATGACCTATACAGGGATCCAAGAGAAAGTGGGGGCGCTTGGAATTTGGAGCGCAGTCGTTGTGCATAAAGATATGTCAGAGAGCCTTGCATATAGGTTGACCTGTACGATCTACAGTCACATGGATGAATTACTGCAAGTATCTCCTGTAGCCGAGGCGATGACGCTGTCAAATATTAGGCAGCTTAGTGTTCCGTTGCATGGTGGCACAGAACGCTATCTTCAGAACCCTTCACTCGATTGTATAGATGACTATGGGTGATCGGTTTTTAAGTTTTCTTGCGCCGACCGGCCTTGGTGTACTGTGCTTAGCGGTAGGATTGTCTATATTTCAGCTCTGGCAACCAGTCGTTGGATTTTTTCCTCCCGGATTTATTCCGTTGGAGTCGTTATTAGGCCTACTTCCGGCGACTTACTTTAGACCTGCACATCTGGCTTGGATCTTGATACTTGGATTGCTGTTTTATCCTGTAGGCGAGAGGAAGCTACACAAATTGTTGGATATAACCTTGGTTGTCGCAGTTTTGTG
>CAZYHH010000232.1:0-5288 GCA_964647295.1 uncultured Pseudomonadales bacterium | reverse complement strand
GGTAGAAGGGATCAAATACGGTATTACAGTGAATGTATTAGCACCGACGGCGACCTCCAGGTTAACCACTGATATTTTGCCTGAAGAAATTCAAGAGAATTTCCCTCCCGAGGCTGTTTCACCCGCTGTAGTTTGGTTGTGTACCGATGAAGCAAAGGATGTCAGCGGTCGGCAATGGTTGGTCGCCGGTAATAATGTATCGTTGCTCTCATGGCAAATTACGCCTATCGCCACCAGAGAACTTTCAGAGGGCTTCTGGGACGTCGATGAAATCGGCGAGAAGATAATCGAAAGCAAAGAAAACTGGCCACCGATCAATCCTATGCGAGGATAGGCAAATGGATTTTGGATTTTCAGAAGAACAAAATATTTTAAGAGATCAAGTTAAGCGATTCGTGAAAGAGCGCTGTCCGATGAATCGTGTACGCGAAATCTTGGAGACAGACAATAAATTTGACCAAGCACTCTGGAATGAAATCAGCGATCTTGGATGGCTGGCGTTGATTGTCCCAGAAAAATATGGGGGATTGGGCCTAGGCTGGGTTGATCTAACAGTGGTTTTAGAAGAAACCGCATCAGGCTTATGCCCTCTCCCGATTGCTTGTCAATCTCTCGCGGCAACTGCGATTCTTCTTTGTGGAGACAAACAACAAAAAGCGAAGTGGCTTCCTCAAATCGCAAATGGAAAAGCGGTCGGCACGCTCGCTCTTTACGATGACCCAAACTGGATCAGTTCTGACGCTATTTTTTGCCAAGCAACAAAAGCCGAAAACGGTTTTAATATAACCGGCGTAAAGCCTTTCGTAGACGGTGCTACCTTTTCAAACTGGTTATTCCTAGCGATCAAGGCCGAAGAGGAGCTAATCTTGGCAAAAGTGGAAAAAGATCAATGTAAGGTCCGATACGAACCGACCATGGATGAGACAAAAATTACGGGGAGCGTAGACCTCAATGGACTATGTATTGACGAATCAGACTGTATGGTTTTAAGTCAAGAAAACTTATCTGCGCTAACCAATTATGGTGCAGTTGCAGTGACCTCAGAAATGGTCGGAGCCGCTCAATCGCTACTTGATTTGACCAATAGTTATGCGAGGGAACGTGTTCAATTTGGTAAGCCCATTGGTCAGTATCAGGGTGTAAAACATCGTCTGGCAGAAATGTTTGTAGACATCGAATCCTTCAGGTCCCTCTGTTACTACGCCGCTTGGGCGGTGGATGATTCACCAAACGATGTTACTCGAGCAGTTTCATTGGCAAAAGGCTACGCTTCTGACGCATTTGCGCAGATTGGTATCGATGGAGTAGGTCTTCACGGCGCAATCGGATTTACGGCAGAGTACGATGCTCAACTTTATTTAAAACGATCCAAATGGGCGAGACCTATGTATGGAGACTCAAACTTTCATCTCGACAGACTCGCAACTTTAGGAGGACTGTGATGGACTTCGAATACACGGCGCAAGAGCACAGTTTTAGAGAAGAGGTCAAAGCATTTCTAAAAGAAAACTTACCCCCAAAAAAAGAACGAGGTAAGAATTTTCTCCAATCCTGGCTAGAAAAGGTCCGAGAAAAGGGATGGGTAGGATTTTCTTGGCCGAAGGAGTATGGAGGAAGTGATGGAGGCCTAATTGAGCAAACGATATTGAGAGAAGAGATGGCCCTGGCAAAAGCTCCCCCTCTGGGTACTTCCTTCATGGGGCTGGCTTGGGTCGGTCCTGGAATCATGGAATATGGAACTGAAGAGCAGAAAAAACGATTTATCCCGGATATCCTAGATAGCAAAGTCATATGGTGCACCGGATATTCAGAGCCAAATCATGGATCAGACCTAGCATCTATTCAATGCAAAGCCGAAAAGGATGGGGATCACTACATAGTTAACGGACAAAAAATCTGGACGACAGGAGCACCTTTCGCACAATGGATGATTTTGCTCGTAAGGACAGATTTTACGGTTAAGTCAAAACACGAGGGCATTACTTGTTTGTTAGTCCCAATGAACGCTGAAGGCCTTGAGGTTCGGTCCATAGAAAATATGGCCGGCGACAAACATTTCGCAGAGATATTCTTTACGGACATGAAGGTACCCATAGAAAATCGGCTAGGAGATGAAGGACAAGGCTGGGGAGTCACTGTTTCAGCTTTGGCGAATGAAAGATCAAGTATCGGCGAAGTCACACAAATGTTTGAGAAACTCGAAAATCTCAAATCACTCGCGAAAAACCTGAAAGTTCAGGGCAAAAAGGCAGCCACTGACCCTGAGGTGAGACGGACGATAGCGAGATTTGAAACCAAGATTGCCGCCATGAAGTATAATGGCTTGCGCTATCTTACCAAGCAAATTAGAGGCGAACCGCTCACGAGCGAAACCTCTGTGAATAAACTACACCGAGCGAGTCTAGAAATAGGTATGGACGATTTTGCAATCGAACTCGCGGGCCAAGCAGGGCTTCAATTACGCGGCGGCGAAGAGGCAATCGATGGAGGCAGTTGGGCCAAATCGGCTTTAAATTGGCCTAATGTCGTCATAGGCGGGGGTACACCGAATATTCAAAAAAATATTATTGCTGAAAGAATACTGGGACAACCCAAAGACTAGGGCCGTAATTTCCAAGGAGGAGTCCCTTCCCAGTCAAAAGGAATGATCCCGGACTCAGTAATCTGCCAAATACTGGCCTCAGCCTTACCCTGGTCAAGCTCTAAGAAACCAATGGTGCCGTATTGCGTGTCATAATTGTGTGGGTAAGTGGCAGAACCAGGGTTCACACAGTAGACTCCATCAATCCACTCTATCGCTTCTCGATGAGTATCCCCGGAAACAATCACGTCAGGTTTCCTTTCAGGGAAAAAACGCTCTACCCAGCGAGCCAGAGTGAAGTTAGGCGGTCTCTCGGGGACCGGAACATAATGAGTCAGCCCAACCCACAAACCTTCTATCTCGATTAACCATGCGTATTTGACCCTAGCATCTTCAGGCTGAACATCTCGGCCACCGCTACCATCTTCTCCATTACCTCTAGCGGCATATATAGGGGCCACCTTTTCTAGCTCATCTAATAAAGAAAGATCATGTATATCTCCGCCATGGAATATGAAATCGACTCCATGAAAAGCATCATAGACCTGAGGCCAAAGCGCCGAACAAGCTTCTGGTATATGAGTGTCAGATATCAATCCAATCTTCGTTGCCATCAAAGCACCTAACCCTTTTTTCTTGAAAACAATATCAAACCACTTCCGAATCAGAGGCCACCGCTAAATTTACGACATTCTCACTCTTATCCTTAAAAATATCTGTTCGTCGCACAGCTGGCACAAACAAGACCGTCACAATTGTAGTTAATATGAATGCGATTCCACTAACAAACAATGCGACACCGACATCATAATGATCGGCAATAAGACTAATCGGAAAAACCCCGATCGGCATCAATCCATGCGACATCATATCTATGCTCATGATACGTCCTCGCATATAGCCATCAACTTGTAATTGAAGCAATCCACGGTTCATTGACATATTCCAGCTCATAAACCAACCAAAACAAACAATTGCAGACATCGCTGCTAGCTGATTAGTAGTGAGCCCGAATGCTGATGTGACCAATCCCCAACCTAAGCAACTCGCTATTAGCCAATTACCTTTGTTCTTGATGTTTCCCATAGTTGCCATCATCAGCGAACCAATAATTGCGCCCAAACCCATCATTGATATCAAAAATCCTAAGTCGTCCGCCTGGCCCGATAGCATTTCTTCATTAAATGCTGGCAACAAAGTGTTGAGAGACATGCCGAACAGGAACGGTATCACCGAGAGAATAATCAGACCGAGCACTGGAGGATGATCTAATACGTATACGAGTCCCTCCTTCATTTCCCTCAATGCCCCTTTTTTTTCATTATCAATCGGTGATCCTGAATTATCGATCAACAACATCGTCAAGGCAGAAAACAGGTAAAGACTAGCGATAATCAAATAGACAATCCCCACTCCAAACGAAGAAGTCTTGTCCCCTTCCGCGATCACGGCAATTAATAATCCGGCTAAAGCCGGCGCAATGATCCGAGAAATGTTCCAGCCACTTGTTGTCAGCCCCATCGCTGTGAAAATTAATCGCTCAGGAATGAGCTCTGGAACAAATGCTTGGCGCGCAGGCATTGAAAGCGCCAAAATAGTCCCATTGAACAGTCCAACCCACATAAAGTCCCAGAAGCTAACGCGCTCGGTCAGTATTATGATGGCCATAACAGTAGTCGCTATAAAGTTGAGCGCTTGGGCAGCAATAATGATTTTTTTCTTCGAAAACTTGTCAGCTATGACCCCTCCGTACAAAGAAAAAAGCACCGTAGGAAGCATAAAAGAAACAGTAACCCAGGCGAGATCAACAGCCGAAGAGGTCAAGTCATAAACATACCAACCCCTTGCAATAATTTGCATATTCATCGCAAATGAAGAGCCTAAGCTTCCAACCCAAAGCCACGCAAAATTACGAATACGAACAGCAGATAAGATATCTTTACTGGCCAAACTAATTCCTAGCCAAAGGTCACCAGTATAACACCTCTTCCAATAGACTTATTTTGTATACAGTTAACTAATAATCTAATCGGAAATGGGCGCCGTCACGCACGATTCTTCCTGCTGAGGGTCCCGCAAAATGAGTCCCAATTATCAACACAGGACGATCAGTGTACCTCTCCAAAAATCTTTGGCGGGTATCGATCGCCTCAGACTGATCCACATCCGCGGAGGTTGCCCAATCTACATGTCTTATTTGGCATGGATGATGAATCATATCACCTGTTATCACGGCCTCTTCACCAAGTGAGCGAATGTGAACACTAACATGGCCAGGGGTATGCCCTGGCGTTGATTCCAGACGAATCTCAGTTGAGACCTCATGATCATCTGATACCAAGTCAGCCAGACCAGAATCAAAAATAGGTTGAACAGAATCTTCGATCACCGGACCATACTCCTGAGGCTCCTGACTCCAGTGATCCCACTCTTTTTTCGAATACAAATATCTTGCATTTGAAAATGTCGGTAACCACGCCTCGTCCACCTTAATCGTATTCCATCCTACGTGATCCACATGCATATGAGTGCATAGGACGGTATCAACGGTGTTTACGTCAAACCCTGCCGCCTCAAAACGCTGTAAAAAATCACTTTGCATAAGATTCCATTTTGGATAATTCCGTTGTTTGTCATTTCCGATACACGTATCGACAACAATGGTTTGACCGTGGGCCTCCAAGATGAGCATGTGCATACTCAAAAC
>CAZYHH010000231.1:0-5290 GCA_964647295.1 uncultured Pseudomonadales bacterium | reverse complement strand
GGTAGGACTACAGATGTCCCACCCCCTATGCTATAATGTACGCATGAAGATTATGAAAGATAACACTAACAAAGCAAACAACCTCATCATTGGGGCTATCTACATCAACGCCAACACTGGCACACCTTGCCGCTTGGTGAACATCGTATCCTGCCAAGGCGTTTGGCTTGAAGCCTTCGACGGTTCAGGTTATGGTGAACTGGTTAGCTTCGAGGATTGCCATTACGCAAGCCAAGACGAGGTTGACGATTACCTTGAGGACTTGCGAGTCTACACCGCAAGCGAGAAAGCTCCGTCTCACAAAGAGATGCCAGCGCAACGCGTTAAGAACTACGACACGTATTGGAACGTGCAAGGTTACTACGAGGACAGCTACGGCAACGACATCCGTTGCCGAGACTAGTTCGGGATGCCCGTGGTGCAGGAGAGCACCTTAAACATCGAGGGCAACCCCCCTATTTACTCGAAACATTTTCACTATTATTGACTTTTTTAGGCGGTGGGGGGTACAAATAAGTCTGCCCGAGAAAATTTGAAAATCTTTTTCATATAAAAAAATCGGCCCGGGGTATTAGTTAAAATAGATCTTTGTGATATATAGCTTACTACATATACAAATAAGAGGGTAAAATGCAGGGCGCAAATATAAAAAAACTTTAATATATTTTGCCGCTGATATTCTGTTTGTTTTTCTGCGTAAAAGTTCGAAAAAACACAAAAAAATACAATAATAGTTAATGGACCTTCAGTTAGATAGGTTTGGAGCTAAAGTAAATAATACTTGTAGGCTTTCTGGCGCGGCACATACTTACTTAAATAATGTTCTTTGTGTTAATCTTGATGTAGCGACAGACAGGCTAGCGAAGCTAGAAGATGAATTAAGGCTTCAATGGGTAAATTGGTATAGATTACAAGCTTTTGATACTCATCAAGACGACGCACCTCATGGCGAACCCGGAAGTAATGTATGGGATCAGCCCGGACATGTCGGCGTAGCACGGTCTCATAGAGAATGCATTAGGTATGCTAAACACTTTGAATGGCCGCATGTTACAATTTTTGAAGATGATGTAAAATTTAATGGTGACTTACAAGAACAATTTGCAAAATATATAGATTATGTACCTGCTGATTGGGATTTTTTGTTTTTAGGTGGAATTCGACACCTCGCGGCTCCAATTTATGTGAATGAACATGTAGTTAAAACCACTCAAACCTTTGGAATGATTGCTTATATTATTAATCATACTCTATTTGATGAATTAATCTATCGTTGGAGCGATGAAGGCATAACAACTGCTACTGGTGAAAAAAGTTCTACAGAAATTTCTATGCACCCAATACAAAGAGAAAAGAATTTTTATGCTATGTATCCTTCTTTAGTATGGCAAGACAGATTTAATTATTCTTATATAGCTCGTAGCAGCGAATTAGGAGATATAACAGATAACATTGGTAATTTTATAAAACAAGACGAATCCGGCGCACTAATTAAATAAGTTTTTTTGCATTTCTAGTGTGTAAATAGCGATATGCCTGAAAAGAAAAATTCAAGAAGGGTAAAAAAAACACAAGTAGCAAAAAACGTAAAGATAAGAGGGGGCAAGGACGTTGCTCCTGATTTGAAAGAGGCAAACGAACAGGCCCCTTACGTTGTCCCTAACCCGATTAAAAAAGCCATCAAACTAAATCAATTCCCTTGGACTGATAAGCAAAAGGAATTCTTTAGAATAGCTTTACATCCCTCAACTAATATTGTTTTTGTTTCTGGTCCCGCTGGAACATCTAAAACTTTGTTAGCAGTTTATTGTGCTTTACAGTTATTGAATATGAAATCTATTGAAGAGATAATGTATTTAAGATCAGCAGTAGAAAGCAGCGCGCAATCTCTCGGCTTCCTACCCGGGAGCGCAGATGAGAAATTAAAATTTTATAATTTACCTTTTCTAGATAAGCTCGAAGAGCTTTTACTAGAGACAAAAGCAGAAAAATTAGAGCTCGAGCACCGAATCTCCATGTTCCCAGTCAATTTCGCTCGCGGAATGAACTGGAAAGATAAGTGCGTGATTCTGGACGAAGCCCAAAACTCTACTATTAAAGAAATTACTACGGTTTTGACCCGGCTGGGGAAAAACAGTAGATGCTTTATTTTAGCAGATCCTATGCAAACTGATTTAAAAAACGACAGCATGTTTGGTGGATTTGAATCTTTGAAAAAAGTGTTTTCAGACGAAGAAAGTTTACAATTTGGAATTTATACATTTGAATTTTCAGAAGAAGATATTATGAGGTCAGAGCTTGTGAAATTTATAATCAAAAAACTTAAAACCTTGGAGGATAAGTAATGAGTGAAGAAAAGAAATCTGAAAAAGAATTAGCGGCGTCTTTAGCTAAAACCGAAGCCGAAACCCAGCAAGTCCTTGCTGAAATCGAAAAAACCCAAGCCGAGACAAGAAGGATCGAGGCCGAAGCGCAGAAGGCTCAATTAGCCGCTCGAGAAGATTACGAAAAAAGGATGAAGAAGGAATGCACCGACGAAGAGAATCATTTATATAGATTTTCTGGAGAAGTTTCTAAATCTTCTGTCACGGCATGCATGAGAAAACTTACCGAGTGGTCTAGGATGAAGCCTAAATGTGATATGGAAATTATTTTTTCATCACCGGGAGGAGAAATCATATCTGGGTTTGAATTATTTGATTTCATACAAGACCTGCGGCACAAGGGTCATAAAATAACCACTGGATCTTTAGGGTATGCAGCCTCTATGGCGGGCATACTGCTCCAAGCTGGAGATGTTAGGTGGATTGGTGGCCAAAGCTGGTTAATGATTCACAGGGCGGCATTCGGGGCCTATGGAAAAACGTTTGAAATTGAAGACGAGGTAGAATTCGTCAAAAGAATAGAAGAACGTATTTTGGATATTTTTACCACCCGATCTAAGTTAACCAAAAGAAAAATCAAAAGAAATTGGGATAGAAAAGATTGGTGGATCAGTGCGGACGAATCTCTAGAATTGATGCTCGTCGATGAGATAAGAGCCAAGATGCCTGAGATGGAAAATAAATAAAAAAAAAAAAAATATGTACAGACATGAAGCTAGTTTGTATAATGAATTGATGGACGACACAAATTTTCACGAATCAAAGAGGTTTGCCTCGGAAGAAGAGCAAAAAACTGTATTAGTAGATATTGACGAAACAGTTTGCTTCTATAGCGGTAAAAGAACATATGACTTAGCCGAGCCCCATCTAGATAATATAGCTAAGATTAACAAGCTATATGATGAAGGCTGGGAGGTTATTTATTGGACTGCTCGTGGAGGTTCTGACAAATCCATTAAGGCTGGGAGATGTTACTACGATTTTACTTGGAAACAATTAGAATCGTGGGGATGTAAATTCCACGATCTTTCTACGGGTTCGAAAGGTAAATATATTAAACCTGCTTGTGATTTAGTTATTGATGATAAATCAAAAAGAATAGAGGAGATATAAAAGATGTGTATAAAGAAGTATGGAAAAGGAGTGGTTAATGAAAAAACATATCGAACGAATCCAAGCAGATATTGATGGTCGTGATGACGACAGTATTTGGGACCAAGAACTCAACAAGATAGATCGCAAGAATATTTGCTCGCTCCACGAGGCGCGTGTCCCCTTATATAGTGATCATGGGCCCGCTTTACCAGAAATAGAAATGAACGAATTCTCAGACTTAAAGGATGGAAAATGCCCTCACTGTAAATGTTTACCTTGTATTTGTGGTTCTTAGGGTGTAAGGTATATCGTATGAAAAAATTTATTATACTTTGTAGTGCACTATTTGTAATCGGTTGTAACTGGGGAAATTCCGGATGTTGTGACTGTGTCTGTGGCGCAGATTGCTGTTCATCCGACAAATGCCCCGTAGCCGATTGCAATTGCATGTGCAATAAATAATCGTCATGGGTACTTGGAGTTCAGGGCTAGGCAAGTTTCGGAAGAAAGATCCCGAGCACGGGTGGTTATGGAAAAAAATTCGTAATTGGTGGTGCAACGTCGGCCTATGTAATATGGAGTCCTGCTCTAATGATATCCACAAAAAGTCAGATATCCCCAGCGATTGTGGGGATCCTGATTGTGTCTGCAAATGTGGTAAAAAGAAATAGGGTTACCTCTTTACAGATATCCCTTTCAAGGATTGTCCTGCTGCGATGGGTGTTTTATAAAATTTATAACCCCAATATTCCCTGAGTCCTTCAACGACAAGAGCAAAGCCGCTGTCGCTTGGAAGAAACATTTTAGCCCTGCAAGCAAAAACGAAATCTTCGTCCGGGCTAAATCCAGACCTGATATCAATATTGTACCCAGATGCTTCAAAAAAGCTTTTTACAATACTTACATACTCCTCACTCTCCGAGTTTTTGCCGCATTCTTTAAGTTCCTCTATCTTTTCGCGCTCAGCCTTGTAGATATGTTCAGAGCTCCCCGTCATCAAAATTATTTTAGATATGTTTAATTTTTCCAAAGGCAGGCTCTCGTAAAAAAAAAGAGTCATCGTTTTCGAGGGGTAGCGCTGCGTATCTATCCGGCCGCGACATGATTCATTCCAGTGAACCCCACTGAGAATTTGTTTCGCAGACACATCAGAGTTATCGATGATATCACCTATCCTAAGGTGGATAACTAGCTCGTCATCTTTTGGTTTTGAAATCTCTGGAAATTCGTTTATTATTTCAGTTAAACTTTCGAAGTTTATTCCATTTTTGGGAGGAATGGCTGGCCCTTCCAACCAACCTGATTCAGAAAGTTCCCCTTCTTTTTTTAAATACTTGCAGGCGATCGAGTCTGGCCAAGTTTTGCAGAGAAATACACCGCCGTATTCAGGGCATGCCCTTATATTCTGGAAGCGAATTATATCGCCCAATCTATAGCCCTTGGGCCTGTTCTCGTCTCGCGACCAAGGGGGGACTGCAGAGCCTTCATTCATGAGTGCCGTTCTCTTGTTCCCTGCACCAATCTAAATATCTCTCCCAACCATCTTGCTCTAAGCACCAGTATTCAATATCTTGTTTTTCAGCTTCTTCTTGGGTCATCTTTCAAGCTTTCTTTTTCCATTAGAAATTTGTAAACATCATAAGCGTCTTTATTAATTTTTTGAGCTTGATCTGAAATTGAAGAATCTTTGTGATAACAAAGACCGACGCTATTTGCTCCTATGCTATGAAGTAAATCCATTGCCTGCTTTGTATTTGAAATTTTCATAAGGCCCTTCCTCCTTATGCGAAATTACACTCATTTACCCCTGT
>CAZYHH010000230.1:0-5304 GCA_964647295.1 uncultured Pseudomonadales bacterium | reverse complement strand
ACTAGCTCGTCAACCAAACCACTACTAATGATGTATTCAGAATTTTCTTTATTTGGCTCAACTCCTAACTATCGATCGCATAAATCGAGATACTTAATAGCAGCCGCTAAACAACCGCCCATAAACCCCACACCGACAATCGCAATCTGTTTCACACAACCTCACTAAGCGCTTCCAAAAATCGAGAATTTTCCACTTCAAGGCCTACCGTAACCCGAATGAATCCTGGTAATCCATATTCTGATATTGGTCTGACAATAACCCCTCTCTCAAGCATTTGCTGATAGAGCTCAGACTCGGATCGACCGGTATTAAAACTAACAAAATTTCCGACAGATGGAATAATTTCCAACGACAAAGTATCTAAACCATTACAAATCTGCTGCATCCCAACTTGATTCAGCTCGACACTAGTTTTAATGAACTCTTGATCTTGTAAAGCAACAACAGCTGAGGCTAGCGCTAAAGCGTTCACATTAAAAGGCTGTCTGACCCGATTAAGAACGTCTGCGAATTCAGGCGAGGAAATCGCATAGCCAACCCTCAACCCTGCCAAACCATAGGCCTTTGAAAAAGTCCGAGTAACTACCAAATTCGGATACCGCTTTTGTAATGAAAGGCCATCAGGATAGTCCGGCATTTCAACATATTCAAAATATGCCTCATCCAGCACCACCCATATCGACGAGGGAACAGAATCCAAAAATGCACATAATTCGCTTTGTCTTACCCACGTACCGGTAGGGTTATTCGGATTCGCTATATATATCACTTTAGTGCGTTCAGTTACTGCGTGGGCCATCGCCTCAAGGTCACATCCGAAATTCTTTGCCGGCACCGTTATTAAATCCCCACCAGCGCATCGAATCGCCAAGCCATATACCACAAAACTATGTTCACTTACGACACCTTCGCTTTCGTTATCTAACGTTGCCCGAGCAATCAAATCCAAGACGTCGTTTGATCCATTCCCGAGCGTTAAATGAACAGGATCGACACCCAGCCAATCTGACAACCCTCGCTTCAGCCTGAATCCACCACCATCAGGATATCGAGTTAGGTCCTTAGTGGTTTTGTCAATAGCCTCTTTGACCTTAGCTGAAATGCCGAACGGATTTTCATTGCTGGCTAATTTGACAATGTTCGTCAAACCCAGCTCCCTGCTTAATTCTTCGATCGGCTTGCCTGGCTGATATGGGTTGAGACCTGCAATAGTTGAATTTATGTTAATTAATCCCACTAGCTAACCTTTGGATAAGAACCCAATACTTTTAAATTCAAGGCTAAGTCACCGACGGTCGACAAAACCTGCTTTATTTTCGGATCCAAAATATGTCCATCAAAGTCGATAAAGAAAAAGTAGGACCAATCTCCGGTGCCTGACGGCCTTGTTTCTATACGAGAGAGCCCTATTTCTAGGTCTCTAAACGGCTCCAATACTTGATGTAGAGCACCCGGCTTATTATTGACAGCTACCAATATCGAAGTTTTATCACTATCCGACATGCTGGAAATTTGTCGGCCAATTACCAAAAACCGAGTTTTATTTGTCGGGTTATCTTCAATATTAGATGCTTCGATCGATAGGCCATACTGTGTGGCTGCTATTTGTCCCCCTACAGCAACAACACTTTCATCTTCAGCAGCAAGTCTCGCAGCCTCAGCGTTACTCGCCACACTTCTTCTTGGGATTTCGCGATACTGGCTATCCAACCAAATTCTACATTGCGCCAAACTCTGAGGATGCGACAAGATCTCCTTTATATCGCCATTAGCACCTACTTTTCTGAGTAGACATTGGTGTATTGGTATTTCAATCTCCGCGCAAATTTGCAAACCAGACTTCACAAAACAATCCAAAGTCAGATTAACCATCCCCTCCGTGGAATTCTCTACCGGTACGACACCAAAATCGACCGAACTGGATTCAACCGCTCGAAACACTTCATCAATGGACAATAAAGGCAACGTCTCAACAGACTGTCCAAACTGCTTAAGCGCTGCGGCTTCCGAGAATGTACCCCGTGGCCCCAAATAAGAAACTCTTAGCACTTGCTCCAAGCTTAAACACGACGACATGACTTCTCTGAAAATCGCGGAAACCTCTTCTAGGCCCAATGGTCCAGAATTTTCCTTAGACAGGCGTTCCAGAACTTGTGCGACCCTTTCCGGTCTATAAAAAACGATTTCCTCGTGCTCTTTTTTTTGCTGGCCTTTAATTTGGCCTATCTCAACAGCGCATTGCGCCCTCTCATTAAGCAAGCGAAGCAACTCTGAATCAATGCGATCGATTTGATTGCGAAGAGGCTTTAGATTCTCATTATCCGTATTCATTTTTAAAATCGTTCATGAGCGAAACAAGTTCTTCAACCCAGCTTACAGGAACCGCATTGTAAATACTTGCCCTCATCCCTCCTACACTGCGGTGACCCTTCAAATTGAACATCCCATTTTTTTCAGCTCTCTCCAGAAATAATTTTTCGAGTTCTTCCGTCTGCAGTCTAAACGGAACGTTCATATTGGATCGAAATTCAAGGTCTACAGGACAAGAATAAAAATCTCCTTCATCAATTAGACGATACAAAGTATCCGCTTTCTGCTCATTTTCTTTTTCAACAACCGAAATTCCGCCCTTTTCAAGTAGCCAAGAAAAGACCAAGCCCGCTAGATAAATCGTAAAAGTCGGCGGCGTATTAAGCATAGAATCTGATTCAGCTTGAACTGAATAATTCAAAAAAGAAGGAGTCTCCTTTTTCGCTTCGCCACATAGATCTTTTCGAACAATCACGATAGCAAGGCCAGCAGGCCCAATATTCTTCTGAGCGCCAGCGTATATCGCCCCAAATTCATCTACTTCAATCGTTCTCGAAAGAATATCCGACGACATATCAGCAACCAAGGGTATCCCTAGAGAAGGAAATGTTTTGAACTGTACGCCCCCTATTGTTTCATTAGAACAAATGTGCAAAAAGGCTGTCTCATCTCTTATATCCCAACCAGCTACATCTGGTATTCGCTTATACCCGTCTTCTTCGCCACTAGCTGCTATGTTCACATCGCAAAACTTGCTAGCTTCCTTGATAGCCTTAGAGGACCAGGAGCCTGTATTAACATATTCAGCTCGCGGAATGGCAGACGCTAAATTCATGGGCAGTGCAGAAAATTGAGCTGTTGCTCCTCCTTGCAAAAACAAGACATGGTAATCGTCAGAAATCCCTAGCAATAATCGCAAGTTCGATTCGGCTTCTTTCAAGATTTCCAAAAATATAGCGCTTCGATGACTCATTTCCATCACAGACATACCTGAAGAACGAAAATCTAAAAGTTCACTTTTAGCCTGTTCCAAAACTTCTAAGGGTAATACTGCTGGGCCAGCCGAAAAATTAATTACTCGCGACATTTTCCTTCGCACTCTCTAAAAAAATCCTTTCAGGATTCTAGGTCTTAAGATTCTTCGTCAAATACACGCTCAACGCTATTTAAAGACTCTTCTCCTTTAAGGTTAATCAGTTTAACACCTTGTGTGTTACGACCAAGAACTGATATTTCATCGACAGCGGTTCTAACAAGTGTCCCCATATTACTGATAAGCATCACCTCATCAGAACCAAATACCTGGACCGCGCCAACCAAATCTCCATTTCGATCAGAGGTCTGCATGGCAATAATACCCTGCCCACCCCTACCTTTAGTAGGGAACTCGGAGACCTCTGTACATTTACCATAGCCGTTTTCACTCGCTGTCAACAATCGACCACCCGCCTGAGGAACTATTAAAGAAATAACCTCATACCTTCCTGACAACCTTATCCCTCTAACTCCCTTAGCACCTCGTCCCATAGAACGAACAGTGCTTTCACTAAAACGAACGGCCTTACCTGCCGACGAGCAAAGCAATATATCACTATTACCATCAGTGATCGCCGCACCCACAAGATGGTTATCTTCCTCCAAATCAAGTGCAATCAAGCCACTTGCTCGAGGCCTAGAAAATTGCTCGAGCGGCGTTTTTTTGACAGTGCCATTCGCCGTAGCCATAAAAACATAGTGATCAGCCCCATACTCCGTTATCGGCAATACCGTAGTGATTCTCTCTTCAGCATCAAGCGGTAAAATGTTAACCATCGGTCGACCTTTCGCTGATCTGCTGGCCTGGGGGATTTGATAAACTTTAAGCCAGTAGACTTTACCTTTGTTCGAAAAACATAAAACCGTTGCGTGGGAATTAGCAAATAACAAGTGCTCGACAAAATCTTCATCCTTTACTGCCGCGGCCGCCTTCCCTCGACCACCCCTTCTTTGTGCCTGGTATGAATCTAACGGTTGCGTTTTCGCATACCCTAGATGTGAAATTGTTAACACTAGATCTTCCTCGGCAATTAAATCCGCATCCGACAAATCTAACTGACTTTCAACAATTTCCGTCCTTCGGTCATCACCATACTCTGTTTTTACTTCCAAAAGCTCTTCGCTAACCACCGATTTCAGACGTTCAGTAGAACTTAATATATCCATCAAGTCTTTGATTTCATCCACTATAGCCCGATAATCTTCAACAAGTTTTTCTTGCTCCATGCTCGTAAGTCGATGAAGCCGCATCTCTAGAATAGCCTGTGCTTGTTCTTCAGTTAACTGATATTCATTTTCTTGAAATCCAAATTCCTCTGACAATGCATCAGGCCTTGATGCATCCAGCCCAATCTCTTCTAAAAGTTTTTGAAGATCTTCCGCTATCCACTTCCTAGAAACCAATCCTTCTCTCGCTTCTTTAGCCGAAGGAGAGGATTTAATCAGCTCTATCACTTCATCAATATTTGCCAATGCTACAGCCTGACCCTCAAGAATGTGCGCACGTTGGCGGGCCCTACGAAGAAGATAGAGCGTTCGGCGCGTAACCACTTCTTTTCGATGATCAATAAAGGCCGCGATCATCTCCTTAAGATCCAGCAACTTGGGCTGCCCATCGACTAGCGCAATATTATTAATACTGAAGACCGATTGAAGTTGCGTCTGAGAGTATAGGTTATTGAGGACCACTTCACCCGACTCGCCTCTTCTTAGTTCAATTACAATGCGCAAACCATCCTTATCGGATTCGTCTCGCAGCTCAGTAATGCCTTCAATTTTTTTATCTTTAAAGAGTTCTGCTATCTTCTCTAGCAAGGCATTTTTTCTAAGTTGGTAAGGAATCTCGGTAATGATAATTCGTTCTTTATCAGATTTATCAACTTCAACCCTCGCTCTACCCCTTACATAGATTTTTCCACGCACCGTCTTATAACCCTGCAAGATCCCTGATCGCCC
>CAZYHH010000229.1:0-5315 GCA_964647295.1 uncultured Pseudomonadales bacterium | reverse complement strand
GTATTAACCGAGATCTTGGGCTATGATGTAGACAGGATGGCCGATGTGTTTGCCTCTTTGGCTATGAATTAGATTTACCCCCCGTACTAAGTAGCAGAGATCAAACAAGGAGGCCAGTATTTCTGGAATTCGGCCTCCCCGACCCTTCCTTACTCTGCGTAATCGAGCCCTTTGGCTTTCGCGACTTCTCGAATATTTGGATTGACCGATTCTCTGAAGGGTACGTCGACAATCTCGCCTTGAGCAGCCACTTCCGGTGACTCGGAATATTCGTCCGGTAACTTGACCTGAAGTTTGGTGCCAATTTCAGATGAAGCGACAGGTACCCAGCCCAACGCGATGTTGGTGTTTAATTCGGGAGACCACCAGGGCGAGGTGACATAGCCCATATCGTTTCCATCTGCATCGGCAATCAACCAGAAGTCAGGTGCATAATCGGTGATTTGTTTCCCGCCAAAAATCAAGCCGGCCATTCTCATCTTGAACGGAAAATCTCCACCGTCGATTATCGCCCGTTGTCGTTCGAGTTCTGCTTTGCCGATATAGTCAGCGGCTTTATTTCTGGGAACCTGATAACTCAGGTTGACCTGGAACGGCGAGGTTTCAAAATCGAGATCTTGTCCCCATGACAAGATGCCTGCAGCAATACGACGATGGTGGGCAGGCGCGACAACCTGCAAGCCAAATTCTTCACCAGCTTCTAGCACTCCATTCCACACGATCTCTGCATTTTCGTGTGCATCGCGCACATAGATTTCATAACCTTTTTCTCCCGTGAACCCGGTTTGGCTGATAACGACGTCGACACCATCAATTTTCGTTTCCATTAGGCCGTAATAAGGAATGTCTCTGACGGCTACGCCAGCCAGTTTAGCCATAAGGTCTTCAGACAGAGGGCCTTGTATCTGCACTGGACAGACGTCGATCTCATCGATAATCACGTCGTATTTGTTGCCGACGTTCACGCCTTGAAGCCACAGCATAAGATCACTATCAGAAATAGAAAACCAGAACTCATCCTCTGCCAGTCTCAATAAGACTGGATCGTTAAGCACCCCGCCTTTTTCATTACATAAAATGGCGTATTTGCCATTACCAGGCTTGATCTTGGTGGCATCTCGAGTGATCACATAATTTACGAACGCCTCTGCATCGGGACCCTGTACTCGTATCTGACGTTCGACAGCGACGTTCCACATGGTTACGCGATTTACCAGTGCTTCGTACTCGGCCATCATCCCGCCGTCTTCAGGTTTTACATAACCCCTGGGATGATAGATCCGATTGTAGGTTGTCGCGCGCCAGCAACCCGCTTCAATGGACAGATGCCAAAAAGGAGATTTTCGGACGCGTGTGGAAATAAGCAATTCGACGGGTGTTCGACCACTCTGTCTAAGATTATAGGGTACTACTCGATCGCTTTGATCGATGCTAGGATTGTTCGGATGAGTCATTGTTATTCCCCCTTTAGTTATTGGTTAAGTGCGAACTCGAGAGTTGGTCGGATCATAAAGCGATCCTTTACCAACGATTTGAACGGTCATTGGATAGATGCCATCACCGTTCTCATTAAAGTATTCCAAAGAAAGAGCCTTGCCCTTGTGCGCGATATCCTTGGGTAGATACCCCATGACCACGTGCTTCTCGATTGATGGGCAATAGGACATGCTGGTGCTGTAGGACCGGCGTCCTTTGCTATCAATGGGAACCAAACCCGTTTCGGAATCTAGTATTGGCGATATGCCAACCGGATAGCGAGTCGGATTTCCATCGACACTCAATGTATCCAGGGTCATCGTGCAGAGCGCGGCGCTGGGCTCTTCTTCCCGGTGCTGAAGGTGCGCTGCCTTGCCGTGAAAGTCTGCAGGTTTGACTTTCGGTCTCTCGACTGCTGATTCGCAGGCATTGTATTCGGTCTCTAGGTCAGCGCCTTGCAATCGAAAACTCTTTTCCATTCTTCGACTGTTGGCATAGGTTTCAATACCAACGGGCACCACCCCAACCTCAAGCAGCGAATCATATAAGGCTAGCCCGTCTTCGTTATCGTTGTTGAGGTAAATTTCCCATCCGCTTTCCCCAACGTAGGAGATGCGTGCCGCCCAAACGTCAATTTTTTTACCGCCGATCAGGTTAAGGGTGAGATGTTTTGCCGTGACAAAGGGAAATTTATCGATACTGATTTCATTCGGATCGACGAAATGCCCGAGAGCCTCTCTAGCGGTTGGTCCCCACAGACCGAGTGTTGCGATGTCGTGGGTTCGAATAGAGATATCTGCATCTAAGCCGAGGTCGTCTCTATGGTTTCGTATGGTTACCCAATCTCTGTTACCGTCGGCCCCACCAGTGACCACCCTATAAGCGTCACTTTCCAGTCGAGAAAGAGTTAAGTCTGCGTGTACGCCTCCTTCTTCATTCAGAAAGTTGGTATAGATGACTCTTCCGTTTGGAGTATTGCCGCCAACTTTCGCTACCGATAGATATTCGAGAAGCCGTTCGGTATCAGGCCCTTTGATATCCATGATCGCAAAGTGAGACAAATTGATCATTCCTGCTGTATCGCTCATCGCGAGGTGCTCAGCATTGGCGATTTCATAAGGTACGTGACGACGATCCCACTCGTTGTCCCGTGTGGGGATTTTTTCCAGATAGCTTGAAAGCCTCGTTTTGTTGGTGTCGTAGGCGAAGGCCCGCTCCCATCCCGCGACCTCATTGTCAAAGTAGCCGCCGAGCTCTTTTTCTCGAGCGTAGAAGGGGCTAACGAAAAGTTCTCGTTGACTGATGTAAGGTTCTCTCGGATGAACTGCCGGCGTATAGATTGTTTGTGCGTTCTCGTAAGAGCGTGTCTTAACGAAGGATTTCTCTTTTTGGGCTGGATAAAACCGAGAAATGTCAAAAGAGTGCATGTCCATCTGCGTTTTGCCCGTGACCATCCACTCAGCACAAAGCCTTGAGCATCCCGGGCCGTCCTTAACCCAAACTGCTTCGCACACCCAAAAACCTCTGACCTCGGGGCTTTCCCCGATCAACGAACTGGCGTCCGAGGTGACGGAGAGTAAACCGTTAAACGAACTTCTCTCGTCCCAACCTAACTCATTGAGTATGGGCGTCGTCTCAAAAGCCTTTTCTAGTGGTTCCGCAATTTCTTCTAGGCTCAGGTGTCTCATAGAGGGGGAGGTCATCGTCTTGTCGGGATTGCCGATGTCCTCAGCGTCAACGAGTCGAGGGTCCTTGTCTTCATAGTAACCCCACTCGAGCATCCCGCCGTGCAGACGACCTGTATCTCTGACATAGGCGGAGTTGCCCTGGTCTCGCAATAATGGATAGACCAGAAAGTCTTCAGCGCCCTGGGCCTGTGGTAGGGGCCCGAAAAACAGGAGCGGGTGTTCCACCGGGGATAGCGGGATAGGGACGCCAGCCATGTCGCCGATTACTGGACCCCAAATTCCAGATGCGATCACCACCTGATCGGTTTTGATCGTTCCTTTATCAGTATGCACTCCGATGAGCCGGCCATTTTCTATCTCGAAACCAGTGACCGGAGTGTCCGTATACGTGGTCAGGGAGCCTTTCTCTCTGGCTGATTCTACCGCGAAACTAACGACATCCTGTGAGCGCGGAACAACCAGACCCGCATCGGGATCCCACATCGCTCCTCGGATCGACTCTTCTTCAAGTAGGGGAAATTTCTCTTTAGCTTCTGAAGCAGAGATCAGACAAATATTGGTGCCGAAGGCCTTACCTGATGCAACCTTTCTTTTGAGTTCTTCCCAGCGAGCATCGTCATCAGTACGACAGATTTCAAGACCGCCTTTTTTGAGAAAGAAGCCATTTTCCTCGTAAAATTTGCGACTAAATGCAGTGGTCCAATTACTCAGCTTGTCGTGAGTGGTGTTATAAACGAAATCTGACGCGTGCGCCGTAGAACCTAAGTCAGAAGGAATAACGGTAGATTTTTCGAGTCCAACGACATTTTTTTGGCCCAGCTCTGCAAACCAGTAGGCCAACATCGAGCCAACGATACCGCCTACACCGACGATGACTATGTCTGCCTTTTCTGGAAATTTTGATGATTGCAAGGACGGGACTCCGCATCATATTTTCCCGCGATTCTATCCTTGGAATTTGCTCTCAAACAACTCTTTTTTTTAGAAATTATTGATTGATTTTTTGTTAAAAAAAGAGCCTTATTTTGCTCCAAATTTAGCAGCATATTTTCTGACTAAATTAACTGGTTCTTTAATAAAAAATTGAACATGGAGCTATGGATTGTGGGCCGACTCAGCGAAAAATTTCTAAGTGGTGAATTTGTTGTGACCTCTGAGTTAACACCACCAAAAGGCACGAATGTAGAGGCTTTGTTAAATAAAGCGGAGGCCCTGGCAGAAAAGGTAGACGCAATCAACGTGACGGATTCTCATGGTTCTAAGATGAGTCTCTCGTCGGTGGCGGCAGCGCGCTTAGTAATTGATCGTGGTGTTGAACCGATTCTTCAGATGACGACGAGAGATCGTAATCGGATCGCTTTGCAAAGTGACATGTTGGGTGCCTGGGTGCTGGGCATTGAAAATCTGATTTGTATGGGAGGCGATCCGCCCCATCTTGGAGACCACCCGGACGCAAAACCGGTTTTTGATCTTCCAACTGAGGAGCTTATTCGAGCGGCACTCAGCCTTAATCAAGGAAATGACCTGATGTCTAATTCACTTCAGGGCAAGACAAACTTTAACGTTGGTGCGGTGGTTAACCCTGGAGCCGACGATTTAGCAGGTGAGGTTGCTCGCTTGGAGAAAAAGGTTGAAAGCGGCGCAACCTACTTTCAGACGCAGGCAATTTTTGACATCGATTTTTTTTCCGGATTTATGGAGAGTATTGATCATCTTGATATCAAAGTGCTCGCGGGAATCATGCCTATCAAATCAATCAAGATGGCCCAGTACATGAATGACAACATACCGGGGATACAGGTCCCCGATTCGATAATGAAACGTATTGATCAGGCCAGAGATGTTGTGGAAGAGAGTCTGGGTATCAGTGCCGAAGTCATTGGGGGGTTGAAGAACTCTTGTGCCGGCGTTCACATTATGGCGCCAGGCTGGGAAGCAAATATTTCCGCACTGGTAGATCGCTCTGGAATCAGAAGCTAGTTCTCACCAGTTTGGACTGCTTTGCGGTTCCAGAGTTGCTCGAGTATCTCTTTTCGGTCCTCAAAAAAGAATCGCTGAGTCATCATGATTCGAGTTTGACTTGAGGTGTTATCAGAAAGCGTATGCAGTAGACGCAGGTCCGCGACGAAGACTTCCCCGGGTTGGCCTGTC